>NZ_JBSHAP010000046.1:0-61438 GCF_053611565.1 Kitasatospora sp. NPDC054795 | reverse complement strand
GGCCCGGCCCGCGGGCCGGGCGGCCGGTCAGCCCCGCAGGACCGCCAGTTCGACCTCCCGGCCGGCCCCGCCGCCGGGCACCGGCAGCGCCACCCCGGACGGCTCGAAGCCGGCCTTGCGGTACATCGCCTCGGCGCGGGGGTTCTCCTCGTGGACGAACAGCCGCACCCGCTCGATCCGGGGCTCGGTGAGCGACCACGCCCACTCCTGGACGGTCCGGATCAGGTCGAGCGCCAGCCCGGTGCCGCGCGCCCGCGGCCGGACGTAGACGCCGACCACGTGCACCTGGTCGACCTCGACGACGTCGCCCTCCAGGGCCCCGCCCCCGCCGGACCGCTCGACCACTCCGGTCATGGAGCCGAGCCAGGTCCCGTCCTCGGCCTGCGCGATGAACTGCGCCACGTGCGGGTCCGTCGCCGCCCGGGTCGTGCGGTCCTGCCAGAACTCGTCCGGCTTGGCGGCGGCCTGCTCGTGGGTCTCCAGGAAGGCCACGGCCGCGACCGGGTCCAG
Organism: Kitasatospora sp. NPDC054795; assembly: GCF_053611565.1. Taxonomy (NCBI): domain Bacteria; kingdom Bacillati; phylum Actinomycetota; class Actinomycetes; order Kitasatosporales; family Streptomycetaceae; genus Kitasatospora; species Kitasatospora sp. NPDC054795. The sequence continues at coordinate 60,928 of NZ_JBSHAP010000046.1, read as the reverse complement.
CAGCGCGTCCAGGCGGGTGTCCCTGAGCTGCTGCCACTCGTCGGTCCGCACTCGTCTGATGATCGTCGTACTGGTATTCATCGCGTGATGATGTCATCGGCACCGGCGGCCCGCGCAACCGAATTCGGCGCCTCCGACGGGCCGCTCAGGCCCGGGACCGCGCCAGCAGCCGCGCCAGCAGGGCCGCCGGCCCCTCCGGCAGGCTGCCGTGGACGAGTTCCGTGCGGTGCACCAGCCGGGGCGCGGCGATCGGCGCGTACCCGACCCCGGGTGCCGCCGCGAGCACCGGTTCGGGCAGCAGGGTGAGCCCGTGCCCGGCCGCCACCAGCGCGAGCAGTCCGTGCACGTCGGTGCCCTGGTAGCGGGTGGCGGGCCGGAAGCCGTCGACGCCCGTGGCCGCGCGCAGCCGGGCCGTCGTCGGGGTGAGGTCGGGGGCGTCCAGCCAGCGGGCGGCGGAGAGGTCGGCGAGCGCGAGGCCGCCGCGGCCGGCCAGCGGGTGGCCGAGGGGCAGTGCGACGGCGACCGGCCGCTCGGCCACCGCGACGGTGCGCAGCGGGCCGACGTCGGGCAGCGGCAGCGGGTCGCTGGGCGCGGCCAGCCCGTCGATCAGGGCGAGGTCGACCTCGCCGGTGGCGACCTGGGCGGGCAGCACGTCCTGGGCGAGGACCCGGACCACCGGCTCCGTCAGCGGATGGGCCCGGCGCACCTCGCCGAGCGCACACCCCAGGGTCGCCCCGACCGCCAGCGGGGTGGCCCCGAGCACCAGCCGGGCGCTCGGGGCGCCGGCCAGGCGCGCGACGTCGGCGCGCGCCGCCTCCAGCCGGACCAGCAGCGGTGCGGCGTGCTCCAGCAGCCGCCGCCCGGCCGCGGTCGGGCCGACCGGCCGACGGGACAGCAGCGTCGTGCCGAGGTCCGCCTCCAGTGCGGCGATCTGCTGGGAGACCGCGGACTGGGTGTAGCCGAGCTCCCGCGCCGCCTCCGAGAAGGAGGCCAGGCGGGCGACGGTGACGAAGGTGCGCAGCTGCTGCGGGTCCACGGCGGTCATCAACCGATCTGATCGATACTTAAGGAATCATCGTTGGCGCTGATCTCGGATGCGGGGCCAGGATAGCCGCATGACCTACCTGACCCCGCGGATCGCCCTGGTCGGCGACCGCTCCCCCGCCGTCCGCTCGCACGCCCGGATCCCGGGCCTGCTGGCCGCCCTCGCCGAGCACGACCACCTCGTCCTGGACGCCTACTGGATCCCGACCGGGGACGCCGCCGCACCCGGCGCCCTGGACGGCTTCGACGCGGTCTGGCTGCTGCCCGGCAGCCCCTACCGCAGCGAGGCGGGCGCGCTGGCCGCCGTCCGGACCGCCCGCGAACGCGGCATCCCCTTCCTGGGCACCTGCGCCGGATTCCAGCACGCGGTGCTGGAGTACGCCCGGAACGTGTGCGGCCTCGCCGGGGCCGTCCACGGCGAGGAGCACCCGGAGGCGGAGCAGCAGGTGATCGCCCCGCTGGCCTGCTCACTGGTCGGCCACGAGGGAGCCGTCGCGATCACCCCCGGGAGCCTCGCTGAGCGGGTCCTCGGCGCCACCCGCACCCAGGAGCGCTACCACTGCGCGTACGGCCTCAACGGCGCCTACCTGGACCGGCTGACCGCGCACGGCCTGCGGTTCAGCGGCGCGGACGCCTCGGGCGAGGTGCGGGTCCTGGAGCTGCCCGGACACCCGTTCTTCCTGGCCTCGCTGTTCCAGCCCGAGCTGTCCGGCGACGGCACCCGGGCACACCCCATGGTCCGCGCCCTGGCCCGCGCCGCCGTGGCGCACGCGGACTCCACGGCGGCGACGAGCGCCTGACCCGACGCCGCGGCGGTGTCGACCACCCGGCCGGACCCCACGGGGGCGGCGACGAGCGCCCGGCCCGCTGCGGCGGCGGCCCCGGCCGGGGCGCCCCGAGCCCGCCTCACATCGGCAGCGACCGCAGCCGCACCGGCCCCTCCGGCCACCCGGCCCCCGGCGCCAGCGGCGCCCACATGGTGCGCAGCGGCATCTCCGCCAGCCGTCCCTCCGGCTGCTCCACCGTCACCCCCTCCGCCACCTCCCGGAACCCGAGCCCCCGGTAGAACGCGGCCAGCGGCGGTCGGCAGAACAGCAGCGCGTACCGGTGGCCGAGCGTGCGCGCGTGGTCGAGGGCGGCGCCGACCACGGACCGCGCGAGGCCGCTGTGGCGCCGGTCGGGCGCGACGCAGACCCCGCCGACGCCCATCGCGGTCAGGTCGGTGCCGCCCACGGTGAGCGGCAGCGGCAGCAGCCCGGTGTGGGCGACCAGCCGGCCGTCGGCGGCCCGGACACCGAAGTGGATCTCCTTGGGCAGGAAGGTCAGCCCGGTGTGGGCGACGCCGTACGGGTCCTCCCCGGGGCCGAGGATCTCCTCCTGCTCGACGCGGCCGTACTGCGCGAGACGTTCGACCACCGGCGGCCCGGCGGGGTGCGGCCCGGGCGAGAAACGATCATCCATCCCGCCATGCTCTCCTCCTGCCAGGGCCTTTAACCAGTCCCTTCCCAGCCACTCGGTCCGACGGCCGTCCCCGGTGCCGCGCCGCTGTGGCAGCATGCCCCTCATGCAGCAGCCCACCGACCAGGCGTCCGCCGACCAGTCGGTCGCCGACCTCGCCGCACCGCTGCCCGGCCCGCCGCTGCGCCTGCCCCGCCCGGTCCGCGCCCTCGCGCCGACCGCCCTGGTGCTGCTGGTCCTCGTCCCGCTCGCCGCCAACGACCCGGACGTCGGCCCGACCGCCTCGCCGGGGACCAACGCGGGCCTGATGGCGCTCGGCGCGCTCGCCCTGGCCCTGCGGCGCCGGCACCCGGCCGCGGTCACCGCGGTCACCCTGCTGAGCGGCCAACTCCCGCTGGCCGTCGCCCTCTACGGGCTGGCCGCACGGCGCGGCCGGACCGCGCCGGTGTACCTCCTGGCGGCGCTGGCCGGGCTGCGGCTGTTCGTCCCGTTCGACCTCGGGGACGTCGACGCCCCGTCCGAGCTCGCCAACCTGATCGAGGACCCGCTGGTCTTCTGCGCCGTGCCGCTCGCCCTCGGGCTGACCTCCCACCAGCGCGCCCGCACCGTCGCCGTGCTGGCCGAACGCAACCGGCTGCTCGGCGAGCGCAACCGGCTGCTGGAGGAGGCCCGCCGGCACGCCGAGGAGCGCGCGGTGGCCGCCGAACGCGCCCGGCTCGCGCGGGAGATGCACGACGTGGTGTCCAACCGGGTCTCGCTGATCACCCTGCACGCGGGCGCCGGGCAGGTCGCCCGGGCCGAGGACCCGGCCGCCGTCCGGGAGACCCTCGGCCTGATCCGCGCCCTCGGCCTCCAGGCGCTCACCGAACTGCGCGGCCTGCTGGGCGTGCTGACCACCTCCGCCGAACAGGCGCCCTCGTTGCGCGGGCTGCCCGCTCTGGTCGAGGAGTCCCGGCTGGCCGGACTGGCGGTCGGGCTGACCGTCAGCGGACCGGACGAGGGGCTGCCCGACCCGGTGCCCGCCGTGCAGTACGCGGCCTACCGGATCGTCCAGGAGGCGCTGACCAACGCGCACAAGCACGCCCCGGCCGCCGAGGTGGCCGTCACCGTCGAGGTCGCACCGGACGGGCTGCGCCTGACGGTGGTCAACTCCCCCGCCTCCGACGGGGACGCCGACAGGGACGCCGAAGCCGCCGGCGGGCGGACCGATCACCCGGAACTGCCCTCCGGCGGCCACGGACTGCGCAGCATGCACACCCGGGCCGGCGACCTCGGCGGCACCCTGCAGGCCGGGCCGACGCCCGAGGGCGGCTTCGCCGTCCGGGCCCGGCTGCCGCTCGGCGCCGCCTGAACGGAGCGGCGCCGTCCGAACCGGGCCTGCCCGGTGTCAGGCCGTCGCGCGCCCCGCCAGCTCCGCCCAGACCTCGTCCACCCGCGCCGCCAGCTCCGCCAGGCCGCCGCCGTTGTCGACCACCAGGTCCGCGATCGCCAGCCGGTCCTCCCGCGAGGCCTGCGCGGCCATCCGGGCCCGGGCCTCCTCCTCGGCCATCCCGCGCAACCGCACCAGCCGGTCCAGCCGCACCTCGTCCGCCGCGTCCACCACCACGACCAGGTCGTACAGTGGCGCCAGGCCGTTCTCGGCCAGCAGCGGCACGTCGTGCACCACGACGGCGTCCGGCGCGGCCGCCGCCTCCAGCTCGGCGGAGCGGGCCCGCACCAGCGGGTGGACGATCGCGTTCAGCGCCCTCAGCCGCTCCGGGTCGGCGAACACGACCGCCCCGAGCGCCGGACGGTCCAGCGCGCCGTCCTCCCGCAGCACCTGCGGTCCGAACTCGGCGACCACGGCCGCCAGACCGTCCGTTCCGGGGGCGACCACCTCGCGGGCGATCACGTCCGAGTCCACGATCACCGCGCCGCGCGCGGCGAACAGCCGGGACACCTCGCTCTTGCCCGCGCCGATGCCACCCGTCAGTCCGATCTTCAGCATGGCGTCAGGCTACCGGCGCGGCACCGGGCCCGTCAGTACGGGTCCACGGACGAGGAGCACCGTCGGCACGGGTCGTCGGCACGGGCCACCGACGGGCGACGCCGTCAGCCCAGCTCCAGGCTCTCGCCCTCCCCCAGCACCGTCAGCTCCGCGCCCGTGCCCGGCCCCTGCGGCCCGACCAGCCGGGTCTGCACCGCGAACCCGATCGGGCTGAGCACCGCCTCGTGCACCGGCACCGCCTGGCGCGGCCCGGCCTCCCGGACGTAGTCGATCACCTCGGAGGCCTTGCTCCAGGGCGCCGCGAGCGGCAGCAGCAGGGTGTCCACGGCGTGCGGCGGCACGGTGAACGCGTCACCGGGGTGGAACAGCCGGCCCTCGAAGAGGAAGCCGATGTTCTGCACCCGCGGGATGTCCGGGTGGATCTCCGCGTGCCACTCGCCGTGCACCGAGACGCCCAGCCCGCCGATCTCGAAGGCGTCGCCCTCGCCGACCGCCTCGATCCGCTGCGCCACGCCGTCCAGCTGGGCGGCGACGGCCCGGTTGGTCCACACCCGCAGGGCCGGATCGGCCTCCAGCGCGGCGCGCAGCCGGGACTCCTCGAAGTGGTCCATGTGCTCGTGGGTGATCAGGACGGCGTCCGCCCCGGCCAGTGCGGCGGGGTCGGTGAAGGATCCCGGATCGACGACGACGGTGGTGCCGCCGTGCTCGACGCGTACGCAGGCGTGTCCGAACTTGGTGATTCGCATGACAAAAACCATACAGCAATGCTGTACAGCCTTGCTGTATGAATTGCCGATAGACTTCTCCCATGCCCAGCGAAGCCCCCCACCCGGACACCCTGGAACTCGCCGCCGACCTGCGCGCCGCCCTCGGCACCCTGGTTCGCTCCCTGCGCACCGACGACGAACTGCCGCAGAACCAGGCCGCGGTCCTCGGCCTGCTGGTCCGCGACGAGCTCTCCTGTACCGTCGCCGAACTCGCCGCGCTCCAGCGGGTCCGCCATCAGTCGATGGCCCGCACCGTCGCGCTGATGACCGACGCCGGGCTGGTCACCCAGCAGCCCCACCCCACCGACGGCCGCAAACTGCTGGTCGCCGCCACCGACGCCGGCCGCGACGCGCTGCTCGACCAGCGCGCGCGCCGCGAGCACCTGATCGCCACCGCCATCGAGTCCCGCCTCGACCCCGCCGAACAGGACCGGCTCCGCTCGGCGGTCGACCTGCTACGCCGGCTGGGCTGAACCCACCAGGCCCTTGGCCGCACCGCCCCCGGCCGCGCCGCCCCCGGACCCGACAACCTCGGATCCGGCACCCTCCGACCCGGCCCCGACCCCGACGTCCTCCGACCCGACGCCCTCCGACCCGGTCCCGGCACGCGGCACCGGGAGCACCGCCGGCTCGATCTCCGGCAGGTCGACGTGCTCGCTCAGCCCGAACCGCCGGTGCAGCCGCCGCAGCGGGCCGGGCGCCCACCAGTTGAACTCGCCGAACAGGCTCATCGCGGCGGGCACCAGCAGGCAGCGCACCAGGGTGGCGTCCACCGCGACGGCGACGGCCAGCGCGATGCCCATCTGCTTGACCATCAGCATGTCCCCGAGCGCGAACCCGGCGAAGACGATCACCATCAGCAACGCCGCCGAGGTGATGATCCGACCGCTGCGCTGCACGCCCAGCTCCACCGCCCGGACGCAGTCGTGCCCGCGCAGGGTCAGCTCCCTGATCCGGGCGAGCAGGAACACCTCGTAGTCCATCGACAGCCCGAAGGCGAAGGCGAAGACCAGGACCGGGATGAAGGTCTCCAGCCCGCCGGTCGGGCTGAACCCGAGCAGCCCGCTGAACCAGCCGTCCTGGAACACCAGGGTGAGCGCGCCGAGCGAGGCACCCAGCGAGAGCAGGTTCATCAGCAGCGCCTTGACCGGCATCACCACCGAGCCGGTCATCAGGAAGAGCAGCACCATGGTCCCGACCGCGACCAGCCCGAGCGCCCACGGTCCGCGCGAGAGCAGCTCGTCCTGGAAGTCCACCACCGAGGCCGCGCCGCCGGTGACGTAGGTGGTCAGCCCGCCGCGGTCGGCCCGCAGCTCCTCCACCACCTGCTTGGCCTGCCCGCCCTGCGGGTCCCCGTGCACCAGCACGTCGATCGTGGAGACCGCGTCGCCCACCGGCGACACCGCCCGCACCCCGCTCACCCCGGGCAGCTTGGCGACCACGTCGTCCGCGTACGCCTGCGCCACCGACGCCCCGCCCTCGACCACCACGGTGATCGGCGCGGCCGAGGCCTGCGGGAAGCGCTGGTCGATCGTCTCGGCGACCTGCCGCCCGGCCGAGGAGGCGGGCAGCACCGCGGCGCCGGAGCTGCGCATGTCGGCGTGGAGGAACGGCGCGCCGGCCGCCATCAGCAGCGCCACCGAGGCGAGGGTGACCGCCACCGCCCGCTTGCGCACCCGGCGGACGGTCCGGCTGAAGAACCCCTCGTCCGCCACGGGCGCGACGGGTGTCTTGATCCGCGCGCCGGCGAAGCCGAGCAGCGCGGGGATCAGGGTCAGCGCGGCGGCGACGGCGATCACCACCACGCTCACCCCGGCGGCCGCCACCGCGCCGAGCACCGGGCTGGTGAAGACGAACAGCCCGGAGAGCGCGACGGCGACGGTCAGCCCGGAGAAGGCCACGGTGCGTCCGGCGGTCGCCGCGGTCCGTTCGACGGCGGCGGCGATGTCCGCGCCGTGGCCGCGTTCCTCGCGGAAACGATTCACCATGAGCAGCGCGTAGTCGATCGAGAGCCCGAGCCCCAGCACCGTGGCGATCGGCAGCACGCTGGTGTCGATGTCCATGATCCGGCTGAAACCGAACATGGCCAGCAGCGCGCCGCCCACCGAGGCGACCGCCCCGATCACCGGCAGCGAGGCCGCCGCCAGCCCGCCGAAGACCAGCACCATGACGATCAGCGTGAGCGGCAGCGTCACTATCTCGCCGAACCGGGTGTCCTTCTCGGTCTGCTGCTTGACCTCCTGCTGGAGCACCAGGTCCCCGCCGACCGTGACGTGGGCGCCGCCCGCCCCGTTCAGCGCGCCGAGCCGCTCGGTGACGGCGTCGGTCTGGGCGGTGCTCGCGGTGTCGGCCATCCGCACGGTGACCAGGCTCGCCGTCCCGTCGGCGGAGCGCAGCGCGGCGGGCGCCGGGCCGGAGCCGTACGCGTCGAGCGCGGAGGAGACCCCGGGCAGGGCGGCGATCTCGGCGGTGGCCTTCTCGACGGCGGCCTTCACCGCCGGATCGTCCACCGGCCTGCCGTCCACCACGGCGGTCACGGTGCCCTTGGCCGGGTCGGCAGCGGCGACCACCGCACTGCCCCGGTCGGCCTCGGCGCTGGCGGAGGAGGCCCCGGCCACCGAGCCCTCGAAGACGCGTCCCCCGATCAGGACCCCGACCACCAGGACGACGGCCCACAGGCCGAGCACCCAGCGACGGTGGCGGAAGCAGAACCGGCCGAGGGCCGCGAGCCGGCCGCCGACCACGGCGGTGGGGGCGGAGGCAGAGGCGGGGGTGGGGGCGGGGGCGGGGGCGGCGAAAAAGGGGTTTCGCATGAAGGAGCCTTTCGGGCAGCTCCCCTCAATCTAGGTGCAACCCGAACTCCGGCCTATAGATGGGCAATGAGCCTCATCTCACACTTTCCTTCACATAAAACACACATAAGTCAAAGCGTGATAAGTCATGGCGAAAAACGAAATGGGCCCCACCCGGAAATCCGGGTGGGGCCCACCGTCTAGCTATCGGCTAGCGGGAAGCGAGAGCCTCAGCTCTGGCCACCGGCCAGCTTCTCGCGCAGAGCGGCCAGGGCCTCGTCGGAGGCCAGGGCGCCCGAGCCCTCGTCGCTGCTGGACGAGTAGGAACCACCGGCGGCAGCGGCGACGGCGTCGCCACCCTCCTCGGCGGCCTGGGCATCGGCCTCGCGGCTCTTGATGACCTGGGCCTGGTGCTGCTCGAAGCGGGTCTGCGCCTCGGCGTACTGGCGCTCCCACTCCTCGCGCTGCTTCTCGAAGCCGGGCAGCCAGTCGTTCGCCTCGGGGTCGAAGCCCTCCGGGTAGATGTAGTTGCCCTGGTCGTCGTACGAGGCGGCCATGCCGTACAGGGTCGGGTCGAACTCGACCTCGGCCGGGTTGGCACCCAGGGCCTCGTTGGCCTGCTTCAGCGACAGGCTGATGCGGCGACGCTCGAGGTCGATGTCGATGACCTTGACGAAGATCTCGTCGCCGACCTGGACGACCTGCTCCGGGATCTCGACGTGGCGCTCGGCCAGCTCGGAGATGTGGACCAGACCCTCGATGCCCTCGTCCACGCGGACGAACGCACCGAACGGAACCAGCTTGGTGACCTTACCCGGGACGACCTGACCGATCTGGTGGGTCCGGGCGAACTGCTGCCACGGGTCCTCCTGGGTCGCCTTCAGCGACAGGGAGACGCGCTCGCGGTCCATGTCAACGTCGAGAACCTCGACGGTGACCTCCTGGCCGACCTCGACAACCTCGGACGGGTGGTCGATGTGCTTCCAGGACAGCTCGGAGACGTGCACCAGGCCGTCGACGCCACCCAGGTCCACGAAGGCACCGAAGTTGACGATCGAGGAGACGACGCCGGAGCGCACCTGGCCCTTCTGCAGGGTGGTGAGGAAGGTCTGGCGGACCTCGCTCTGGGTCTGCTCCAGCCAGGCACGGCGGGACAGGACCACGTTGTTGCGGTTCTTGTCCAGCTCGATGATCTTGGCCTCGAGCTCCTTGCCCACGTAGGGCTGGAGGTCGCGGACGCGACGCATCTCGACCAGCGAGGCGGGGAGGAAGCCCCGGAGGCCGATGTCGAGGATGAGACCACCCTTGACGACCTCGATGACGGTACCGGTGACGATGCCGTCCTCTTCCTTGATCTTCTCGATCGTGCCCCAGGCACGCTCGTACTGAGCGCGCTTCTTGGACAGGATGAGACGACCCTCCTTGTCCTCCTTCTGGAGAACCAGGGCCTCGATGTTGTCACCGACGGCGACGACCTCGTGCGGGTCAACGTCGTGCTTGATCGAGAGCTCGCGGGACGGGATGACGCCCTCGGTCTTGTAACCGATGTCGAGGAGAACCTCGTCACGGTCGACCTTCACGATGACGCCCTCGACGATGTCGCCATCGTTGAAGTACTTGATGGTCTCGTCGATGGCGGCGAGGAAGGCCTCCGCGTCGCCGATGTCGTTGACCGCGACCTGCGGGGTGGTGCTGAGGGAGGAGTCGGTGGGGCTCGTCATTAGGAAAAGGGCTCCGGTACGGACATGAAAGTCGTAGGTAATGCCACGCGGAGGGCCCGTATCGCTCCCACCGAAAGCCGGACAGCCAAGAACACGGCACACCGGGATTCCCGTACAACGAGAACCGGCGTCCGTCTTGCGACCGTGGGGTCTTCGACAGATGCGAGCGCGACCTGCTCCGTCCGAGGCGCGCAGGCCCGCAGCGCAACTTGTAGCATACGGGGACGGCCGGGCACGGTCAATGCCGAAGGACGGCAAGACGGTGGAGCCCGGTACGGATCAGGCCATATCCTCCGAATGCGCGCCTTGCGGCGACACCCGAAGGGGCCACGTCCCCGGATGCCACCGCCAGGATCCGGACCCTGACGGGCCGGTTCGCGGCAGCGGCGCTTCCGCATTCCATACCCTACGCGATGGGCATTGTCACCGTGGCCACCACCCCCCAGTCGGACCTGCACGATCTTGACACCTCCCCCGCGCGGGCCGAGGAGGAGGACGGCGACGACGCGATCCGCCGCGAGGCCGGCACCGGGGAGAGCAGCCGCGCCAGCCGGCACTGGTGGGACCGCAACGCCGACGAGTACCAGGACGAACACGGCGAGTTCCTCGGCGACGACCGCTTCACCTGGTGCCCCGAGGGCCTGGACGAGGCCGACGCCCGCCTGCTCGGCGAGGTGGCCGGCCGGGACGTCCTGGAGATCGGCGCCGGCGCCGCCCAGTGCTCCCGCTGGCTCGCCGCCCGGGGCGCCCGGCCGGTCGCCCTGGACATCTCCTACCGCCAGCTCCAGCACTCCCGCCGGATCGACCTCGGCCGCGGCACCGACCCCGTCGCCGTCGTCCAGGCCGACGCCGCCGTCCTGCCCTTCGCCGACGCCTCCTTCGACCTCGCCTGCTCCGCCTACGGCGCCGTCCCGTTCAGCGCCGACACCACCGCGCTGATGCGCGAGGTCCACCGGGTGCTGCGGCCCGGCGGGCGCTGGGTGTTCTCGGTGACCCACCCGATCCGCTGGGCCTTCCCGGACGAGCCCGGCGTCGAGGGCCTCACCGCGGCGTCCTCCTACTTCGACCGCACCCCCTACGTCGAGCAGGACGAACAGGGCCGCGCCACCTACGTCGAACACCACCGCACCCTCGGCGACCGGGTCCGCGAACTCGTCACCGCCGGCTTCCGACTGGTGGACCTGGTCGAGCCCGAGTGGCCGGCCGGACTGGAACAGGAGTGGGGCGGCTGGTCCCCGCTGCGCGGACGGCTGATCCCCGGCACGGCGATCTTCGTCACCGAGCGGGGCTGAGCCTCTCCATGAACCCGGCCTGGCGCGAACTGCCCGTCCGCACCGCCCTGCCCGCCCTGCACCGCGCGTTGGACGAACACGGCACCGCCGTCCTCGCCGCACCGCCCGGCACCGGCAAGACCACCCTGGTGCCGCTCGCCCTGGCCGGACTGCTCGATCCGGGCGGTCCGGGCGATCCGGGCGGTACGGTGCGCCGGGTGCTGGTCGCCGAACCCCGCAGGCTCGCGGTACGGGCGGCCGCCCGGCGGATGGCCTGGCTGCTCGGCGAACCGGTCGGCGGCCGGATCGGCCACACCGTGCGCGGCGAACGCACGGCGGGCCCGGACACCGTGGTCGAGGTGGTCACCACCGGCGTGCTGCTGCAACGGCTCCAGCGCGACCAGGAACTGCCCGGCGTGGACGTGGTGGTGCTCGACGAATGCCACGAACGGCACCTGGACGCCGACACCGCGCTCGCCTTCCTGCTCGACGTCCGGGCGGCGCTGCGGCCCGAACTGCGGCTGGTCTGCGCCTCGGCCACCTCCGACACCGAGGCCTGGGCCGAACTGCTCGGCGGCGCGCCCGTGGTGGAGGCACACGGGACGTCCCACCCGGTCGAGGTGGTCTGGTCGCCGCCGCCGCGCGCCGTCCGGCCCGCCCACGGCACCCGGGTGGACCCGGCCCTGCTCGACCACGTCGCCTCGACCGTCCGGCGGGCCCTGCACGAGCGCGACGGCGACGTGCTCTGCTTCCTGCCCGGCGTCGGCGAGATCGCCCGGGTCGCCGGGCAACTGGGCGGCGTCACCGCCGAGGTGCTGCAACTGCACGGCCGCGCCCCGCAGGCCGTACAGGACGCCGCCCTCACCCCGTCCCCCTCACGGCGGGTCGTCCTCACCACCGCCGTCGCCGAGTCCAGCCTCACCGTGCCGGGCGTACGGGTCGTGGTGGACGCCGGACTGGCCCGCGAACCCCGCACCGACCACGCCCGCGGCCTGGCCGGACTGGTCACCGTCCGGGCCTCCCTCGCCGCCGCCCGCCAGCGCGCCGGCCGCGCCGGACGCGAGGCCCCCGGCACCGTCTACCGCTGCTGGAACGAGGCCGAGGACGCCCTCGCCGCCCGCTTCCCCACCCCCGAGATCGCGCTCGCCGACCTCACCCCCTTCGCCCTCCAGGCCGCCTGCTGGGGCGACCCGGACGCCACCGGCCTCGCCCTGCCCGACGCCCCGCCCGCCGGGGCGATGGCCGCCGCCCGACAGACCCTCCAGGCCCTCGGCGCCGTCTCCTCGGACGGGCGGGCCACGGCCCGCGGCGTCCGCCTCGCCCGCACCGGACTGCACCCCCGGCTCGGCCGCGCCCTGGTCGACGGCGCGGCGGCGGTCGGTGCGCGGCGGGCCGCCGAGGTGGTCGCGCTGCTCTCCGAGGAACCGCCACGCGCGCTCGGCGACGACCTCGGCGCGGTCTGGCGCACCGTCCGGTCCTCCCGGGACCCCTACGCGGGCCGCTGGCGCGACGAGGTCCGCCGCCTCCTGCGCGGTACCGGCTCCGAGCCCGCCACCCAGCTCTCCGACGGCGCCGCCGCCGGCCTCGTCGTCGCCCTCGCCTTCCCCGAACGCATCGCCCGCGCCCGGGTCGACAAGCCCGCCCCCGGCGAGCGCAGCCCGTACCTGATGGCCTCCGGCACGGCCGCCGAACTCGCCCCCGGCACCACGCTCGGCGCCGTGCCCTGGCTCGCCGTCGCGGTCGCCGACCGCCCGGCAGGCTCCCACTCCGCCCGGGTGCTGCACGCCGCGACGCTGGACGAGGACACTGCCCTGGTCGCGGGTGCGGCGCTGCTGACCGCTCGTGAGGAGGTCCACTGGGACATCCGGCGCGGTGAGGTGGTCTCCCGCCGGGTCGAGTCGCTGGGCGCCATCGAGCTCGCGGAGAAGCCCCTCAACCGCCCCGACTCTTCACTCGTCCGGTCAGCCCTCCTCGAAGGCCTCACGCGCGAGGGCATCAGCACCCTGCTGAGCTTCCCGTCCAACCTCCGCGAGCGCTTGGCGTTCCTCCACACCGCCATCGGAGACCCTTGGCCCGACGTCAGCGACGAGGCGCTGCTGGAACGCGCGGAGGAGTGGCTGGAGCCCGAACTCTCCCGCGCCCGCCGCCGCTCCGACCTCGCGAGGATCGACACCACCGCGGCCCTGCAACGCCTACTCCCCTGGGCCACCGGCGAGGCCGGCCGCCTCGACGAACTCGCCCCCGAACGCATCACCGTGCCGTCCGGCTCGAAGATACGAGTCGACTACACCACCGAACGCCCGGTGCTGGCAGTCAAGTTGCAGGAACTCTTCGGCTGGACAGCGGCCCCCGCCCTGGCCGGCGGCCGCATACCGTTGACCATCCACCTGCTCTCCCCCGCCGGCCGCCCCGCCGCCGTCACCGGTGATCTGGAGAGCTTCTGGCGCGAGGGCTACCGCGCCGTCCGCGCCGACCTCAGGGGCCGCTACCCCCGCCACCCCTGGCCCGAGGACCCGACCACGGCCGAACCCACCCGCCGCCTCAACGCCCGGAAGTAGCATCGAGCAAGACCTCGACCCACGGACCCCGAACACCTGCCGACGCCCGAGCACCTCCCGATCCACGGGGAGCCTCCCTGGGTACCGGTGATCGCCCGGCTACGCATCCTGGGACAACCCGATCGAGGCCCACTTCGGCCCGCTGCGGCAGTTCACCCCCGCCAACTCCCACCACCGCAGCCACCCCACGCAAACCGGGCACTGCACCGCTACTCGCACTGGCGCAACGCCAACGCCAACGCCCGCCACCCCGACGTGCTTGCCGCCCAACGCAAGGAACGCGCCCGCATCCACAGCGAGAAGGGCATCCGCTGGGGCGGACGCCCCCTCAACGCCGCAGCCCCACCGACCGCGAACCCGCAGCCCCGCAGTGCCGAAAGGGCCACGTTCACGAGACGGACAGCGGCAGAAGGACGACTCAGGAGGCGGACGGCTCGATCTCCCCCGCAAAGACGATGACCTGGTCGATGAGGCTCCGCCGCAGATGGACGACGTCCGTTCCCGCCAGGCGGGGGCCTCCGTCCGGCGTGGTGAAGACCCACTGGTACCGGGCCCACTCGCCAGGCATGTCCACCGCTGAGCAGCGCGCCATCGTGCCGGTCCCCGCCGGGTGGCGCCGGATGTCCAGCACGAACCGCTCGACCGCCGCGATTCCTTCGCTGCGACCCAACGGCCCCCAGAAGACCACGTCCGAGGTCAGGGCCTGGGAGAGCAGGGCAGTCACATAGCTGTCGTCCGAGGCGTTGAACGCGGAGATGAACGTGTCGATCGCGGAGCGTGCCGTCTCTTCCTGCATACCCCAGTAATACCAGCCGTTGCGCGAGCGCTCGTCCCGCGAGCCGCCTTCCGATCACGGTGGACCATCCCGGTCACCGCACTGCCGCACCACGGGGATCGCGCCGGAGCGCCAGTCGGCCAGCCGCTTGCGGATGTTCGCCACCATCGGCGGCCCGTCCGATTCGGCCGGGGTGAACCAGGCCTCCTCGTGGGACTCGTCGGACACCCGCAGCTCCCCGCCGAGCGGGCGTCCGAGGAGGCAGATGGAGAACTGCACACACACGTGAGCTTGGACGAGGTCATGTCGGCACGGGCCATTGCGTCACGGAGTGGGCTGTTCACCGACTGGCCTTCCACGAGTTCGTGATCCGGCCCGCAGGCGAGCGCCGGCACCGGATCCTGACTGCCCCAGCAGTACCGGGCGCAGCGAAGAAGCTGTGCTCGATCCCCGTTGCTCGATGGCACGTTGGGGTCTCGGCCGGGTCCGGTCGCGTCCCGGGTTGTCGACGCGCGTGTGGACCGGAGGCGCGGTCGGGCCGACAATTCCCGTGTGCACTCGCGGTTCGTGCACCAGAATGCCCGCATGGAAACGGACACCGTGGCGGAGCTGGTCACGCGGGCACTGGTGGCGGCGCGCGCCATCGCCGCTTCGGACGACCCGGACGACCACGACGGCTGGGCCGACTACGTATCGCTGCTGTGGCGGGCGGCCTCCGCCGACGGGGCGGCGGCGCTGCCGCTCGGCGTGGAGCTGATCGCTTCGGCCGATCCGATCGAGCGCGGGGCGGGCTGCGACCTGTTGCGCGACACCAGCTATCACCACGAGGCGGTCCGCGTCGGGACGGCCACCGCGCTGGTCGCCCTCGCTCAGCGGGAGACCGAAGCCGGCGTGCTGCGGTCCCTGGCGCGCGCGATCGAGAAGACGTACGACCCGCGCGCCGTCCCCGTCCTCGTCACCCTCGCCGAACATCCCGACGCCGAGGTCCGCGAGGAGGTGGCCCGCTCGTTCGCGGAGGTCCTCACCGGCCTGCCGGACGGACCGGACATCCGCGCCCTCGTCGGGCTGAGTCAGGACCCGGACCCGGAGGTCCGCAACTGGGCGACGTTCACCCTCGGCGTCCAGGCCGAGGTGGACAGCCCCGCGATCCGGGCCGCGCTCTGGGAGCGGACGGCCGACGAGCACACCGACACCCGCACGGAGGCGATCCGCGGACTGGCCTGCCGGCACGACCCCCGCGCCGTCCCGCTCCTGGCCGAACTGCTCGACAACCCCGAGGGCGCCCACCTCCTCACGTTCAGCGCGGCCCCGATCACGGATGCCCTCGAACCGCTGCCGGCCCTCCCGGAGTACGAACCCGGCGACGACTGGGTCACCGACGCGGTGAACGCCTGCAACCCGGCTCGGCGGGCCCGCCTGGACGCCTTCGCCTGGGAGCTGGTCTGCACGCTCGACCGGCTCCGCCCCGACCTGGGCGCCGCCGTCTCCATGGAACGCTTCGGCTGGGGCCGCTTCCTCGGCGTCGGCGCCGCCTCCGGGTCATCGGGCTACGACATCGAGGCGCTGCTCGCCCGCGCGGACGGCGACCCCGCACGCGCTGCCGAGCTGGTCACGGCCGACCTGCCGAGGACCCTGCCCGATTCCCCTCCCGGTCCTCGGTCCCCGTGAGCGAACGCGATCGGTGACGAGTGATTCCGACGATCCGCACCGGTCGGTGGCCTCGGTGGCGCACGCAGGAAGTCGGCCCGTCGACTCTGCTGGCAAAGTGTGTGATCTGGGTCAGGCTGCGGTTGTGATCCCGTGTTGGGTGCAGAGTGTGTGGATGCGGGTGGGGTGGCGGTTCGGCCGGGTGGTGGTGTCGTAGTGGGTGCCGAGTCGGCGGATGTTGATGGCGATGCCGGTGAGGACGTTTTGCAGGTGGGTTTTGGTGAGGCCTCGGTAGCGGGATCGTCGTAGGCCGGGGCCTCGGACCGCTTGGGAGATGGTGCCCTCGATGCCGGCGCGGGCGCGGTATGCCCGGCGCCATTGGGGGGTGTCCTGTTCGGTCTGCATCCGTGTGCGGGCGGTGTGGACGGGTTCGGGGTGGATCTGCAGGGTGCGGCTCACGTGGGGGGCGGAGGTGGTGCACCGGGCACGGATGGGGCAGGGCCGGCAGTCGGCGCGGGAGAAGTCTGCGCAGCAGTGGAGTTGCCGAAATGACCCCGGCGGTCCGCCTCGATCCCGCTGGACGTCACGGCCGTCCGCTCCGTCCGGGTTCGCGGGCCCTCGCCCTACGAGGGGCCTGCCGACCTCGGCGGCGAGGACCGCCGGTTCGCCGCCGCGCGAACCTTCTGGGGGGCGGGTGGCATCCCGGCGTCGCTGCCGGGGAACGCCACGTCAACCATCTCTGGGACAACCGGGCGGCAGAGTACAGGCCGGCCCGCCTCGCCACCGCCCAGCGCTACGGATTCCGGGCACCCCACACGCTGATCGCCGACGACGAACACGAGGCTCGGGAGTTCACCGCCGAGCACGCCGCCGGCACGGTCGACAAGCCGGTCGCCGAGGCGACCGCCCGCTACCTCTCCGACGTCCGACTGACCTTCGGTACCTTCGGCTTCGCCGTCACCGCGGACGGCATGTGGCACTCCCGGAGTGCAACCCGAACGGGCAGTGGTCCTGGCAGCCGGCCGAGATCACCGACGAGATCGCGATCGCGACAAGGGTTGCGCGGAGCGGTTCAGCAGCCGCCCGAGTTCGCCGAGCCCGAGCCTCCGGAGATCCACGGCGAGTAGGACGCCGGCGAGGGCTTGGGCCGCACGCTGCGCTTGGTGATCAGTTCGACCTCGACGCCGGCGGGGCCGAGCAGCACGGTCAGGGCCTCCCTCAGGCGCTCCGCGTCGGTGCCGGCGGGCGGTTTCCACACCACCTGCCCGCCGGTGAAGTCCAGCCGCCCGACGAGCGCCTCCTCGACCGGCGCGCGATCGCCCTCGTAGGGCTCCATGATGCTGTGCACCAGCCAGACGGCGGGCAGTTCGGTCAGCGGCCGCCAGTCGTCGGGGCGCCCGCCCCGGACCAGCCGGTAACGCTCCGCCGCCTCGGGCGGGGCGAACTCGATCCGGTGGACGGTGGTCACTTCCATCCGGGCGATCACCGGGACGGCAAGCAGGTACTCGACCCCCGCGATCACCCCGACCACCGCGGCGACGGTGCCCCCGGTCGCGCCGAGGAGCCACAGGACGAACGCCACCATGAACGTCGGCGCGAAGAGCACCAGCGGCGCCTTCAGCGCGCTCCCGATGGCCGTCAGACAGTACAGCAGCGCACTGCGCCGGGTGCCGCCGCCCTCGCGCAGGACGATGTCGGTCGAGGCGGGGCCGGTGCGCAGGACGTCATCCAGAGCCATGCCAGGAGCGTAGGACTGCCGAACAGGACCGGCCAGGGTCCTGACACGGCCAGTGCACCTGATACCCAGCGCAACTGACGTGGCATCAGTTCGAGGGTGCCGGGCCGGGGCAGCCTCACTCCGGCCCGGGCGCGCGTGCGGGCGCACCGGCCCGGCAGAACAGCAACTCCCGCCCCACCGGCACGATGTGCGTCCACTCCGGTACGAGCCTTCCGGCGGCCGGCTCGCCGCAGACCACACCCGGCGCCGTCCCGGACCGCAACCGTTCCCGGGCTACCTCCACGAGGACGGAAGCCGAACCGCCGTCCACCACGCAACCCGCCCCTTCGCGGTCCCGCCCCGATCGGTCTTCCGCTCCGGACGGCGACGCCCCACGGAACCCCACGGAACCCCGCGGTGCCCGCCTCCCGCCGCCGTACGTTCGCCACGCGCCTCGACTCGGCACCGGAGCCACCCGAGCCACCACCCCGGGCTGCGCGGGGTGGTGGCGGGGCCGACTTCCCGCGCAGCCCGGGGCCGGCTGGCGCGTCCGGATGAGGAGATCGCCCTGCCGGACCCGACCGTCCGTCCACAGGGCCGGGGCCCTGAACCGGCAGGCCGGCGGGTTTCGGCGCTATACCGTCCCGGAGGGCGAGACCCACCAGGTCGAGGGTGTCGCGGTGACATAGCCCAGCGACTCGTACAGCGGTCTGCCCAGCTTCGAAGCGGTGAGCGTGGCCGGCAGGTCCGCCAGGTGGGCGAGGGCGCCGAGCATGACGGCCCGGCCCACGCCACGCGACCGGAACACCGACGACGTACCGACCCAGTAGTGGCTGCCGACGCCGTCGGCCACGACGCTGACGCAGGCTCCCGCGGCCACGCCGTCGAGCGTGGCGACGAACACGTCCACGCCGGACTGTTCGATCAACGCCGTCGGGAACAGCTCGCCGGGACGGTGGGGCTCGAACCCGTCCAGCTCGAAGCCCTCGATCACGACCCGCTCGGCCGCCTGGAGGTCCTCGGACTGCCGTACCCGGATCACGTCCAGCGCCGGTTCTCCGACGGGCCCGGGCTGGCGCAGCATGATCGGCATCTGCCAGTTGCGCATGCCGAGGTGGTTCAGGTCGGTCGAGCTGAACGGATCCTCGACGTTCACGGGGCCCGCGGCCCGGCGCGTCAGCTCGCTCACCTCGGCCAGTTCGCCCGGGTCGAGGTCGGGCTCCTGGATCAGGATCCGCAGTCCTGCACGCGCGTCGCCGTCGACCGCGACGAATCCGCGACGCCGGATCACCTCGTGTCCCCGGCAGAGGCCGGTGAGGGTCCAGAAGGCGGCGGAGTTCCGGGCTTGACGCATCGGCGCCTCGGCCAGGGACACGGGCTGGTCGGTCGACGTGGGTCCTGTTGTCATTGTGCCTACGGTAGTGGGGAATTGACCCATCCTGCCGGACCAATTCCCCGCGGGCCGACTGGGCCACCCTTCGAGCCCGGCCACCCGGCGAGCCCGAGCGTCCCGGGGCCCGCGCTCGTCGGACGGCCCGACCTGCGGTTTTCCCGGTGCACGCCGCCCACCCGCGGGTGAACCAGCGGGGACACCGTGGTGCGGGAGGTCCCGGCCGGCACGATCGCGGCGACGATGCCGAGCGGCACCGCCGGCGGCCCCGCCGCGACGGCGAGCAGGATCGCGGGCAGGCGGAGGACGCCGAGCGGCCCCGGAAGGACGAGGGTCGGGAGGGCCTGATCGAGCGCCGGGTGCCTGCGCCCGCGACGCGAGTCGCCGTCCTCTGGCAGGACGGGGTCGGTGATGGAGGGGGTGGTCCGCAGGATGCCTTCCAGGGCCACGGCCCGAAGCTCGGGACCGCCGACCGCTTCCGGTCAGGGTGCCGGGGTGGCGGAACGGGCCCGGACGCTCGCGTGCCCGGGCCCGTGCGACAGCGGTGCCGTCAGTGCGCGGCGGCCTCCCAGTTGGGGCCGACGCCGACCGAGACGTCCAGCGGGGCGCGCAGCGGGTAGGCGCCCGCCATCTGCTCGCGGACGACGGCCTCGACCTGCTCGCGCTCGCCCGGGGCCAGCTCCAGCACGATTTCGTCGTGCACCTGGAGCAGCATCCGGGAGGTGAGGCCGGCCGCGCGCAGCGCTTCGTCCACCCGGAGCATGGCGATCTTGACGATGTCGGCGGCCGAGCCCTGGATCGGGGCGTTGAGGGCCATCCGCTCGGCCATCTCGCGGCGCTGGCGGTTGTCGCTGTTGAGGTCCGGCAGGTAGCGGCGGCGGCCGAGCAGGGTCTCGGTGTAGCCCGTCGCCCGGGCCTCGTCGACGACCCGGCGCAGGTAGTCCCGCACGCCGCCGAAGCGCTCGAAGTAGGTGTCCATCAGGCCCTGGGCCTCGGCGGGCTTGATGCCGAGCTGCTGCGAGAGCCCGTACGCGGAGAGTCCGTACGCCAGGCCGTAGGACATCGCCTTGATCTTGCGGCGCATCTCGGCGTCCACCGCGGCGCGCGGCACCTCGAAGACCTGGGAGGCGACGGTGTTGTGCAGGTCCTCGCCGGAGGCGAAGGCCTGCAGCAGCGCCTCGTCCTCGGACAGGTGGGCCATGATCCGCAGTTCGATCTGGGAGTAGTCGGCGGTGAGCAGCGACTCGTAGCCCTCGCCGACGACGAAGGCGCGGCGGATCGCCCGGCCCTCCTCGGTGCGGACCGGGATGTTCTGCAGGTTCGGGTCCTGCGAGGAGAGCCGGCCGGTGGCGGCGACCATCTGGTTGAAGGTGGTGTGGATCCGGCCCTTGGGCGAGACGGTCTTGAGCAGGCCCTCGACGGTGGTGCGCAGCTTGGCCTGGTCGCGGTGGCGCAGCAGGACGACCGGCAGTTCGTTGTCGGTCTGGGTGGCCAGCCAGGTGAGCGCGTCGGCGTCGGTGGTGTAGCCGGTCTTGATCTTCTTGGTCTTGGGGAGCGCGAGCTCGCCGAAGAGGATCTCCTGGAGCTGCTTGGGCGAGCCGAGGTTGAACTCGTGCCCGGCGGCGGCGTGCGCCTCCTCCACCACGCGCTGGATCTCGGCGGTGAACTGGGCCTCCAGGCCGGTGAGCCACTCGCGGTCGGCGGCGATGCCGTAGCGCTCCATCCGGGCCAGCAGGGCGGCGATGGGCAGTTCCATGTCGTGCATCAGCTCGGCGGCGCCGACCTCGCCGAGGCGGGTGTCGAAGAGCGCGGCGAGGTCGAGCACGGCGCGGGCCTGGAGCATCAGCGACCTGGCGGCGGCCGTCTCGTCCTCCTCCGGTGCGTCGAAGGACAGTTGGCCGCTCTCGGTGGCGGGGGCCGGGGTGAGCGAGCGGGCCAGGTACTCCTCGGCGAGCACCTCCAGGGTGAAGGTGCGGCGGCCGGGCTTCTCCAGGTAGGCGGCGAGCGCGGTGTCGGCGACGACGCCCTCGATGGTCCAGCCGCGCTCGGCGAAGGCGCGCATGACCTGCTTGGCGATGTGCAGGGCCTTGGGGGCGCCGGCGTCGGCGAGCCAGGCGGCGAAGGCCCGCTCGTCCTCCTCGGCGAGCAGCGCCGGGTCGAACCAGGCGGCCGTCTCCCCGGCGGCGAGCGCCACTTCGGTGACCTCGCCGGCGCCGAGCGCCCACTGGTAGACGGCGGCGAGCGCGACGGTGGTCTTGCCGTCGGAGGCGTGCTCGGCGAGCCAGGCGGCCAGGGTGCCGGGGTCGGTGAGGAGTTCGCCGTCCACCTCGACGCCGGGGGCGAGCTCGGCTTCGGCGGTGTCCGAGCCGGTGGTCGGGTCGATGCCGAAGACGCGGTCGCGGAAGTTGGCGTTGCGGAACTCCAGCGACTCCATCAGGGAGCCGACGGCGTCCTTGTCGAACGGCTTGCGGTCCAGGTCGGTGACGCCGAGCGGGAGTTCGACGTCGCGGACCAGCTCGGTGAGCACCCGGTTGCGCTTGACCGAGTCGAGGTGGTCGCGCAGCTTCTCGCCGATCTTGCCCTTGACCTCGTCGGCGCGGGCGACGAGTTCGTCGAAGGAGCCGAACTGGTTGACCCACTTGGCGGCGGTCTTCTCGCCGACGCCGGGGATGCCGGGGAGGTTGTCGGACGGGTCGCCGCGCAGCGCGGCGAGGTCCGGGTACTGGCGCGGGGTGACGCCGTACTTCTCGGCGACCTTCTCCGGGGTGTAGCGGGTGAGCTCGGAGACGCCCTTGGTCGGGTAGAGCACGGTGACGTGGTCGGTGACCAGCTGGAGCGAGTCGCGGTCGCCGGTGACGATGTCGACGTCGTAGCCGGCCGCCTCGGCGGCGGTGGCCAGGGTGGCGATGATGTCGTCGGCCTCGAAGCCCTCGGCCGTCAGCCGGGGGACGTGCATGGCGTCGAGCAGTTCGCCGATCAGGCCGACCTGGCTGCGGAACTCGTCCGGCGTCTTGGCGCGGTTGGCCTTGTAGTCGGGGAACTCGGCGGAGCGGAAGGTCTGCCGGGAGAGGTCGAAGGCGACGGCGAGGTGGGTGGGCTGCTCGTCCCGGACGGTGTTGGCGAGCATCGAGGCGAAGCCGTAGACCGCGTTGGTGGGTTGGCCGGTGGAGGTGTTGAAGTTCTCCACGGGCAGGGCGTAGAAGGCCCGGTAGGCCATCGAGTGCCCGTCGAGCAGCATCAGCCGGGGCCGCGGGCCGGCCCCGCCGCCACCCGTCGCGCCCTTGTCCGTACTCTGCGTAGCCACGTCAACGTCCGTTCCTGCCGATTCCACTACCGGCCACCGATCCTATGGCCCGGCACCGACAAAAAGGACGCCGCGCCGGTTCGGCCACAGCTGCTACCTATGAGTAGGACGGTCGTACGATCACAGGCGGCACATCCCCCAGCAGATCCCACCGGCAGGAGTTCCCCCATGACCGATGCGGCCCCCGGCACCGCACCCCTCGACGCCCCCGGCAGCACGCCCGACACCGCCCCCGTCCTGAACGTCCCGCAGGACGTGCTGGACCACTTCGCCAAGCTCGGCGTGAACCCGGAGACCTTCTCGGGCGGCCACCTCGGCGACAAGCTCGGCATCCGGATCGTCGAGGCCTCCGGCGACCGCGTGGTCGGCACCATGCCGGTGGAGGGCAACCAGCAGCCGTACGGGCTGCTGCACGGCGGCGCGTCGGCGGCGCTGGCCGAGACGCTGGGCTCGATCGGGGCGATGCTGCACGCCGGTCCCGGCCGGTACGCGGTCGGTGTGGACCTCAATGCGACCCACCACCGCTCGGCCACCTCCGGACTGGTGACCGGGGTGGCGACGGCCGTGTTCAAGGGCCGCACCGCGGCCACCTACGAGATCGCGATCACCGACGACACCGGCCGGCGGATCACCAGCTGCCGGCTGACCTGCATGCTGCGCGACCTCTGACGGCGGCTCCGACCGCGCCATCCCGCCCGACAACGTCCGCACGGGACCGGCGAGTTCACTCCGGACAACATCAAGTCCCTTTTCCGCCCCCTTGTTTGACCTTCCGCCACCCTGGGCAGGCGTTGGTCTGGACAAGGGGGCCTTCACATGTCCGGGCGCGGTCGGCGCAAACCCGCCCCTGTAACGCTGCGTAACAAGTAGGAAATCCGATCAATTGCCGGTTCCGAGGCCCGCGGGCGCCCCGGGATCATCCGGTCGCGCCCTCCTTGTCCGAAATCCGGACGCTCAAGGCCGAAAGCAGGGCATCGGACACAGGTGTCCGATTATCGGCGCTGCCAGCTGCAACCCCCATTTCTGGGCCTTACATCGCCCTACCAGCGCGTAAACGCCCGGCATCGCGGGATCGATCGAGCCAGAACGACCACATCGTGAGACAAATGCTCCGTGTGCTCATAACAAGAGAATCACAGCCTGCCCCCAGCACTGCCCGAGCCGCCCAACGGCATCTAGAGTCACGGCCAGTCACCGCGCCATTCGATTGGGCCAGGCCCTCCGCGCACTCCGGCTCCCGCCATTCAGGCGCGGGCGCCTCCTGAACCGAAGGGGACCCTCGTGCGTCATCGTTCAGCAGTTGTCGTGAGCATTGCCGTGATCGGCGCCCTCAGCCTCAGCGCCTGCGGCTCCCGCGGAGAGAAGAAGGCCGACGGCGGCACCTCCAACTCCGGCTCCACCACCGTCGTCATCGGCGTCGACGCCCCGCTCACCGGCGACCTCTCCGCCCTCGGCCTCGGCATCCGCAACTCCGTCGACCTCGCGATCAAGAAGGCCAACGAGGCCAACGAGGTCCCCGGCGTCAAGTTCGAGATCAAGGCCCTGGACGACACCGGCAAGCCCGCCCCCGGCCAGCAGAACGCCACCCAGCTGGTCGGCGACTCCAAGGTCCTCGGCGTCGTCGGCCCGCTCAACTCCAGCGTGGCCCAGTCGATGCAGCAGATCTTCGACGACGCCTCCCTGGTCGAGGTCTCCCCCGCCAACACCGGCGTCGCCCTCAGCCAGGGCGAGAAGTGGGCCAGCGGCGAGAAGAAGCGCCCGTTCACGTCCTACTTCCGCACCGCCACCACCGACGCCGTCCAGGGCCCCTTCGCCGCCCAGTTCCTCTACACCGACGCCAAGAAGACCAAGGTCTTCCTGATCGACGACCAGAAGACCTACGGCGCGGGCCTGGCCGGCACCTTCAAGGGCGAGTTCACCAAGCTCGGCGGCCAGCTGGTCGGCGAGGAGCACGTCAACCCCGACGACCGCGACTTCGCCGCCATCGTCACCAAGGTCAAGAGCTCCGGCGCCGAAGCCGTCTACTACGGCGGCGAGTACCCCGCGGCCGGCCCGCTCTCCCTCCAGCTCAAGGAGGCCAACGTCAACATCCCGCTGATGGGCGGCGACGGCATCCAGAGCGGCGACTTCATCAAGCTCAACCCCAAGAGCCAGGGCGACTACGCCACCGCCGTCGGCCTCCCCGTCGAATCCCTCGACACCGCCAAGAAGTTCATCGCCGACTACAAGACCGCCGGCTACAAGGACGCCTACGAGACCTACGGCGGCTACTCCTACGACAGCGCCTGGGCCATCATCCAGGGCGTCAAGCAGGCCGTGAAGGACAACAACGGCAAGGTCCCCGACCGCAAGGCCGTCCGCGACGCCGTCCAGAAGGTCAGCTTCGACGGCGTGACCGGCAAGGTCTCCTTCGACGAGTTCGGCGACACCACCAACAAGCAGCTCACCGTCTACACCGTCAAGGACGGCAAGTGGGCCGTGGAGAAGTCCGGCACCTTCAAGGGCTGACGCTCAGTCACCACCCGCACCAACAGCGCCACTTCACCACCACCGCGCGCGGGGGCGCCACGAGTGCCCCCGCGCGCACCCACATCCACCACCCACGCGGACACCCCCGAACGCACTACGGAGGCCCAGCGGTGCACGACCTACCGCAGCAGCTGGCCAACGGCCTGATCCTCGGCGCCCTCTACGGACTCGTCGCGATCGGCTACACGATGGTCTACGGCATCGTCCAGCTCATCAACTTCGCCCACGGCGAGATCGTCATGGTCGGCGGCTTCGGCGCCCTGACCGCCTACCTCGCCCTCCCCGGCGGCACCACCCTGTGGCTGGCCCTGCCGCTCATGCTGATCGCCGGCATCCTGGTCTCCACCCTCACCGCCGTCGCCGCCGAGCGCTTCGCCTACCGCCCCCTGCGCAACGCCCCCCGACTGGCCCCACTGATCACCGCGATCGGGCTGTCCATCTTCCTCCAGCAACTCGTCTTCTCCTTCTACCCGGACGCCAAGAAGGCCCGGGTCTTCCCCAAGCTCCCCGGCGACCCGTTCAGCCTCGGCTCCGTCACCATCCAGCGCAGCGACCTCTTCCTGATCATCGCCGCCCCGCTGTGCATGCTCGCCCTCGGCTGGTTCGTCACCCGCACCCGCTCCGGACGCGCCATGCAGGCCACCAGCCAGGACCCGGACACCGCCAAGCTGATGGGCATCGACACCGACCGCATCATCGTCATGGCCTTCGCCATCGGCGCCGCGTTCGCCGCCGTCGCCGCCGTCGCCTACGGGCTGCGCAGCGGCCAGGTCGACTTCCGGATGGGCTTCATCCTCGGCCTCAAGGCCTTCACCGCCGCCGTCCTAGGCGGCATCGGCAACATCTACGGCGCCATGCTCGGCGGCCTCGCCCTCGGCCTCGCCGAAGCCCTCGCCACCGGCTACATCCAGCACCTGCCCGGCATGCACCTCTTCGGAGGCGGCGCCTGGAAGGACGTCTGGGCGTTCGTACTCCTCATCCTCGTACTCCTGATCCGGCCCCAGGGCCTGCTCGGCGAGCGCGTCGCGGACAGGGCGTGACCACCATGACCACCACCCGCACCGAAACGACCCCGGTCATCCCGCTGCCGGCCCGCGCCGCCGCCGCCGTCACCGCACTCGGCGCCCTCGCCACCGCCGCCTCCGCCGCCATGTCCTGGAC
This sequence comes from Kitasatospora sp. NPDC054795, assembly GCF_053611565.1. Lineage (NCBI taxonomy): Bacteria > Bacillati > Actinomycetota > Actinomycetes > Kitasatosporales > Streptomycetaceae > Kitasatospora > Kitasatospora sp. NPDC054795. Next base: position 34,807 of record NZ_JBSHAP010000046.1, on the reverse strand, counting down.
CTGGACCTCCGACTTCCCCGGCGACCTCACGTACTACGGCTCCCCGGCCGGCCTCCAATGGCTCGCCCTCGCCGCCGGACTGCTCACCCTCGTCCTGCTGCTCGCCGCCCAGGGCGTCCCCGGACTGCGCTGGGCCGCCCCCACCCGCAGCAACAACGCCGTCCTGTTCGCCGCCACCGGCGCCCTCGCCGTCGCCGTCTACGCGGTCGCCGCCGTCTCCGCCGAACTCGGCGGCCTCGCCAACCTCGAACCCGGCGGCTGGGTGCTCGCCGCGGGCGGCCTGCTCGCCGTCCTCGGCGCCCTCGCCCTGCCGCTCGACCGCCGCACCGCCGTCCCCCTGCGGATCCTCGACAAGCGGCTCTTCCTGCTCGTCCCGGTCGCCCCCACCGCCTGGTTCGGCGCCCACGCCGTCCCCTCGGACAAGCCGGTCGCCCCGGTCCTGACCGCCCTCGCCGGCGGCCTCGCCATCGCCGCCGGCGCCGTCCTGCTGCTCCAGCTCGGCCACCTCGCCAACAGCGCACTGCGGCTGGGCCGGATCGACCGCCCGCTGGACGCAGCGCGGGCGCTCCCCTCCTGGGTCGAGGTGCTGCTGATCGTCCTCGCCTTCGGCACCGGACTGCTCGCGATCACCTTCGGCATCGACACCGAGTACGGCGAACTCTTCACCGGCTACCTGCTGTTCGTCGCCCTCGCCGTCCCCGCCCTGGCCAAGTCCGGCCTGCTCGCCCGACTGCGCGCGCTGACCGTCAAGCACCGCCCGGTCACCACCGGCGCCGCCTTCGCCGCCGCCGCCGGCTTCCCGTTCACCCAGACCAGCGACCAGTACACCTCGGTCGCCACCAACATCCTGATCTTCGCAACCGTCGCCCTCGGCCTCAACATCGTCGTCGGCCTGGCCGGCCTGCTCGACCTCGGGTACGTCGCCTTCCTCGGCGTCGGCGCCTACGCCGCCGCCCTGGTCTCCGGCTCCCCCGCCTCGCCCATCCACGTCCAGTTCCCGTTCTGGGCCGCGATGCTCACCGGCGCCGTCGTCTCGATGGTCTTCGGCGTCCTGATCGGCGCCCCCACCCTGCGGCTGCGCGGCGACTACCTCGCCATCGTCACCCTCGGGTTCGGCGAGATCTTCCGCATCACCATGCTCAACCTCAACGGCACCACCGGCCCCAAGATCACCAACGGCTCCAACGGCATCCCCCGCATCCCCGACCTGGAGATCCTCGGCTTCGACCTCGGCAAGCCGCACACCGTCCTCGGCGTCGAACTCGGCCGCTTCTCCAACTACTACCTGCTGATGCTGCTCGTCACCGCCGTGGTCGTGCTGGTCTTCGCCCGGGTCGGCAACTCCCGCATCGGCCGCGCCTGGGTCGCCATCCGCGAGGACGAGACCGCCGCCGAGGCCATGGGCATCAACGGCTTCCGGCTCAAGCTGCTCGCCTTCGCCCTCGGCGCCCTGCTGGCCGGCCTGGCCGGCACCGTCCAGGCCCACGTCAGCTACACCGTCACCCCCGACCAGTACACCTTCGCCGAAGCCCTCCCGCCGAACTCCGCCTTCCTGCTCGCCGCGGTCATCCTCGGCGGCATGGGCACCATCAGCGGCCCGCTGGCCGGCGCCACCCTGCTCTTCCTCATCCCCAAGAAGCTCGAATTCCTCGCCGACTACCAGCTCCTCGCCTTCGGCGCCGCCCTCATCGTCCTGATGCGGGTGCGCCCCGAAGGCCTCATCCCCAACCGGCGCCGGCAGCTGGAGTTCCACGAGGCCGCCCTCCCGGCCCAGGCCACCGGCGAGCCGACCGCACTCACCAAGGCAGGGGCGTGACCGACCCGATGACCACCACCGCCGCACCCCTGCTCGAAGTCACCGGCGTCACCATGCGCTTCGGCGGCCTCACCGCCGTCAACGACGTCTCCCTGACCGTCGGCGAAGGCGAGATCATCGGTCTCATCGGCCCCAACGGCGCCGGCAAGACCACCTTCTTCAACTGCCTCACCGGCCTGTACGTCCCCACCGAGGGCGCCGTCCGCTTCCGCGACACCCTGCTGCCGCCCAAGCCCCACCTGGTCACCCAGGCCGGCATCGCCCGCACCTTCCAGAACATCCGGCTGTTCGCCAACATGACCGTCCTGGAGAACGTCCTGGTCGGCCGGCACACCCGCACCAGGGAAGGCATCTTCTCCGCCATCCTGCGCGGCCCCGGCTACCACCGCGCCGAAGCGCAGAGCCGCGAGAAGGCCATGGAACTCCTGGAGTTCACCGGCCTCGCCGAGAAGGCCGACCACCTCGCCCGCAACCTGCCCTACGGCGAGCAGCGCAAGCTGGAGATCGCCCGCGCCCTCGCCTCCGAACCCGGCCTGCTGCTGCTCGACGAACCCACCGCCGGCATGAACCCCCAGGAGACCCGGGCCGCCGAGGAACTCGTCTTCGCGATCCGCGACAAGGGCGTCTCCGTCCTCGTCATCGAGCACGACATGCGCTTCATCTTCAACCTCTGCGACCGCACCGCGGTGCTCGTCCAGGGCCAGAAGATCGTCGAGGGCGACCGCGAGACCGTCCAGAACGACGAACGCGTCATCACCGCCTACCTGGGCGCCCCGCTCGAAGGCACCACCCCGGCTGTTCCGGAGAACGTTACGGAGACCGACCAGTGACCGCACTCCTCGAGGTCGAGGACCTCCGCGTCGCCTACGGCAAGATCGAGGCCGTCAAGGGCATCGGCTTCACCGTCGAACAGGGCGAGGTCACCACCCTCATCGGCACCAACGGCGCGGGCAAGACCACCACCCTGCGCACCCTGTCCGGCCTGCTCAAGCCCACCGCCGGGCGGATCACCTTCGACGGCCAGGACCTCTCGACCGTCCCCGCGCACAAGATCGTCGCCCTCGGCCTCGCCCACTCCCCCGAGGGACGGCACATCTTCCCCCGGATGACCATCGAGGAGAACCTCCTCCTCGGCGCCTTCCTGCGCACCGACGCCGCCGGCATAACCGCCGACGTCGAACGGGCCTACGGCCTGTTCCCGATCCTCGGCGAACGCCGGCGCCAGGCCGCCGGCACGCTCTCCGGCGGCGAACAGCAGATGCTCGCGATGGGACGGGCGCTGATGTCCCGGCCCAAGCTGCTGATGCTGGACGAACCCTCGATGGGGCTCTCGCCGCTGATGATGCAGAAGATCATGTCCACCATCGTGGAGCTGAAGTCCTCCGGTACGACCATCCTCCTGGTCGAGCAGAACGCCCAGGCAGCGCTCTCGCTCTCCGACCGGGGGTACGTCATGGAGACCGGCCGCATCGTCCTCTCCGGCACCGGGCCCGACCTCCTGCACGACGAGTCCGTCCGCAAGGCCTACCTCGGCGAGGACTGAGCCCGTACACACGTCGAAGGGCCCGGCAGAAACGTTCTGCCGGGCCCTTCCCGTACCACTTACTCGCCCTTGGCCTCGTCCGCCTTCTTGCGGTCCTGGGCCTCGCCCTCCTCGATGACCGCCTCGGCCACCGCGGCCATCGTCATCCGGCGGTCCATCGAGGTCTTCTGGATCCACCGGAAGGCGGCCGGCTCGTTCAGCCCGAACTTGGTCTGCAGCACACCCTTCGCCCGGTCCACCAGCTTCCGGGTCTCCAGCCGCTGGCTGAGATCCCCGATCTCCTTCTCCAGCGCCCGCATCTCGGCGTACCGGGAGACCGCCATCTCGATCGCCGGCACCAGGTCCGACTTCGAGAACGGCTTGACGATGTACGCCATCGCCCCGGCGTCCCGCGCCCGGTCCACCAGCTCCCGCTGCGAGAAAGCCGTCAGCATCAGGACCGGCGCCAGGTGCTTGTCGTGGATCTGCTCGGCCGCGGAGAGCCCGTCCAGCACCGGCATCTTCACATCGAAGATCGCCAGATCCGGCTTCAGCTCCTCCACCAGCCGCACCGCCGTCTCCCCGTCACCGGCCTCACCGACGACGGTGTACCCCTCCTCCTCGAGCATCTCCTTGAGGTCGAGGCGGATCAGCGCCTCGTCCTCGGCGATCACAATCCGGGTGATCTGGGGCATATCGGTCTCAAGCGGCTGCGCCTGCTCGTCGGCGGTGCTCACGGGGCTCCTAGTTCCGGCGGGGTACTGCATGCACGAGGGTACCCAGACACGGTATGTTTGAGACCAGCGGGTCCGAGGTTCAACCTTCGAATCCACGGGCGCCCCGGTAGCCCAGCGGGAGAGGCGATGGTCTCAAACACCATACAGCGTGGGTTCGAATCCCACTCGGGGCACTTTTCCTTCGATCCTTAAGCCACTTAGGGCAACCTAATGGTTGGCGATCTTCATCAATCTGGATGAAAATCGCGGCACTCCCCGGACCCGTCCGTGCGATTCGCACACGCTCGGCCGCATGTACGACATGGCCGCACGCCGACGAGCGCTCGATCTGCACGCCTCCGGACTGACCTTCAGTCAGGTCAGCCGCGCGGCCGGCATCACCCGATTCGCCATCCGCCAGTGGGCGTCCGACGCCGTCCCCAGCCCGCGCATGACCGCCGAATGCCCGCTCCACGACGGCCGGCTCACCCCCTCTCGCCCGCACCCGGACTACGCCTACCTGCTCGGCCTCTACCTCGGCGACGGCTGCATCAGTGAGGGCCGCCGCAGTGTCTACGCCCTCCGCATCGCCTGCTGCGACACCTGGCCCGGCCTCATCGAGGAGTGCGTGCGGGCGGTCTCCGCCGTCATGCCGCACAACAAGGTCAACCGTGTCCACGCGCCGGGCTGTACGAGCGTCGTCAGCACCAGCAAGCGCTGGCCCTGCCTCTTCCCCCAGCACGGCCCCGGCCCGAAGCACCTGCGGCCGATCCTTCTCGCACCCTGGCAGCAGGAGATCGTGGACGCCCACCCCTGGGAGTTCCTGCGCGGCCTGATCCACTCCGACGGCTGCCGCATCACCAACCGGGCGACCAGTACGGTCGGCGGCGCCACGAAGCGCTACGAGTACCCCCGGTACTTCTTCACCAACACGTCCACCGACATCATCGACCTCTTCACCGCCACCCTCGACGCCGTCGGCGTCCGCTGGAAGGCCGCTGCGCGCGCCACCGGCGCGACGAACATCTCCGTCGCCCGCAAGGACTCCGTCGCCCTCATGGACGCCCACATCGGGCCCAAGTACTGACAGCGGCGCGGCCCGTCCGAGGAAGGGCCGCGCCGCCGGGAGCCTCAGGCGTCCAACGTCCCCACGTGGTGGACGCGGACGAGGTTGGTGGAGCCGGCCAGGCCGGGGGGCGAACCCGCCGTGATGACGACGATGTCGCCCTTCTGGCAGCGGCCGAGCGACAGGAGTGCCGCGTCGACCTGTTCGACCATCTGGTCGGTGGTCGGGGCGAACGGGCCGAGGAAGGTCTCCACGCCCCAGGTGAGGGCGAGTTGGCTGCGCACGGCCGGTTCGTAGGTGAAGGCGAGCACCGGGATGGGAGAGCGGTAGCGGGTGAGCCGGCGGGCGGTGTCGCCGGACTGGGTGAAGGCGATCAGGTACTTGGCGTGCAGGAAGTCGCCGATCTCGGCGGCCGCGCGGGCGACGGCGCCGCCCTGGGTCCGCGGCTTGCTGCCGGTGATGAGCGGCGGGAGGCCCGCGGCCAGGATGTCGCTCTCGGCGGCCTCGACGATCCGGGCCATGGTCTTGACGGTCTCGACCGGGTACTTGCCGACCGAGGTCTCCCCGGAGAGCATCACCGCGTCCGTCCCGTCCAGGACGGCGTTGGCGACGTCGGAGGCCTCGGCGCGGGTCGGCCGGGAGGTGTTGATCATCGAGTCGAGCATCTGGGTCGCGACGATGACCGGCTTGGCGTTGCGGCGGGCGAGCTTGATGGCGCGCTTCTGGACCAGCGGGACCTGTTCGAGGGGCATCTCCACGCCCAGGTCGCCGCGGGCCACCATGATCCCGTCGAAGGCGTCGACGACGGACTCCAGGTTCTCCACCGCCTGCGGCTTCTCGATCTTGGCGATGACCGGGACCCGGCGGTCCTCCTCCGCCATGATCCGGTGGACCTCCTCGGCGTCCCGCCCGCTGCGGACGAAGGAGAGCGCGATGAGGTCGGCCCCGGTGCGCAGCGCCCACCGCAGGTCGGCGACGTCCTTGTCGCTGAGTGCGGGGACGGAGACGGAGACGCCGGGGAGGTTGAGGCCCTTGTGGTCGGAGACCAGGCCGCCTTCGATGACCAGGCAGCGCACGTGCGGCCCGTCGACGGCGACGACCTCCAGGGTGACCCGGCCGTCGTCGACCAGGATGCGCTCGCCGCGGCTGACGTCTCCGGCGAGCCCGGAGTAGGTGGTTCCGCAGCGGTCCTTGTCCCCCACGACGCCGTTGTCGGTGGAGATGGTGAACTCGTCGCCGCGTTCGAGAAGTACGGGTCCATGGGCGAAGGTGTCGAGCCGGATCTTCGGGCCTTGAAGGTCGACGAGGATGCCGACGCTGCGGCCGGTCTCGTCGGCGGCCTTGCGGACGCGGCGGTAGCGTTCCTCGTGCTCGGTGTGCGAGCCGTGACTGAGGTTCAGTCGGGCGATGTCCATCCCGGCGTCGACCAGGGACTTGATCTGGTCGTACGAGTCGGTGGCGGGCCCGAGGGTACAGACGATTTTTGCTCGGCGCATAGTGCTGAGACTAGGCATTACCGGCGCGTAACCACGACGCGGGTCCGGACTGCGGGATGACCTTTGCGGTAAGGCGAGTTGAACAATCTGACACATCCTCGGACCGCTGTGCGAGCGCCCCGCTCCACGTCGCTGCCGCGCGCCGCCCGTACGCCTCCCGCGCCTCCCGCGCCACCTGCCGATGCGATTCCGTGAAGGGGTGTTCACCCCTGGTTCACCGCTGCTTCCGCCACCGCTCCCCGCCCGGCGGGACGCTCGTCACCCCCGGGTGGATGCCGGGGCGCTCCGGGTCACCACCCGGACGATGGAGCGGACGAGGGGGAGGCGTTCGGCATGCGACGCGCACTGGGGGTGGTTGCGGCCCTGGCCCTGCTGGGCGGGGTCGCCTTCGCGCTGATCCCCGACGACCCGAAGAAGGACACCACCGAAACGGTCACCGTCACCGGCCTGATCGGCTCGGAGAAGCGCGCCTTCTTCGAGAACGACGACGTCAAGGCCGAGTTGGCGAAGCAGGGCCTGGTGGTCCGGACGGACTCCACCGGCTCCTGGACGATGAGCGACCAGGCGGGCAGGACCCCGGGGCTGGACTTCGCCTTCCCGGCGAGCTCGGCGCCGGCGCGGGAGATCCAGCGCATCTGGAAGCTGCAGGACTCCCCGATGGTCCCGTTCTACTCGCCGCTGGTGATCGTGGCGCACGAGCCGGTGGCCAAGGTCCTGAAGGAGAACAAGCTGGCCGACCTGGACACCGCCACCGGTGTCTGGACGTTCCGGATGGACGAGTACGTCAACGCACTGAAGGGCAACCGCCGTTGGGAGGACCTGACCGGTGCGGGCGCCCATCCCGAGCTGTCCGGCCAGCTCTTCGTGACCACCACCGACCCGGAGAGTTCGTCCTCGGGCGCGATGTACCTCGCGCTGCTCTCCTACATCGCCAACAACCACCAGGTGGTGTCGGACGACGCCGGCGTCGCCGCCGTCAAGGACGTCCTGTACAAGGCGAACGCGCTGCAGGGCATCCAGAAGAGCAGCAGCGACGAGCCGTTCCGGGACTTCGGCGCGGGGATCGGCAGCCCGCTGATCTTCGCGTACGAGTCGCAGGCCGCCGCCCTGTCGCTGCAGGGCAAGCCCACCGGGGACATGGTGGTGCTGTACCCGGACACCACGGTCTACTCGGACCACACCGTCGTGGCCCACACCGACAACGGCCGCAAGCTCGCCGACGCCCTCCAGAACGACGAGGTGCTCCGCGGCCTGGAGGCCCGGTTCGGGCTCCGGCCGCAGGCCGCACCGGAGGCCTTCGCGAACCTGATGCGGGAGAAGAAGCCGACTTTCGCACCCGATCTGACCGCGGCCAAGGTCAAGCAGGCGACCCTGCCCTCGCTGGACAACCTGCTGAAGCTGACCACCGCGGCGAAGGGGACCAAGTGACCATTCCGATGAAGCACCGCGGCTGGCTCACGGCCGCGCTGGCCGCCGTGCTGGCCGCGGCCACCGCCTGCACCTCCTCCGGTGGCGGCGACAACCCCGCCCCGAAGCCCACCGATCCGCCCGCCGAGACCGCCCGCCCCGGCGTGCTGCGTGTCCTGGCGGGCAGTGAACTCCAGGACCTGGCACCGGTCCTGGAGGATGCCCGGAAGGCCACCGGGGTGACCGTGCAGTTCTCCTGGACGGGCACCCTGGACGGCGCCGACGCCGTCTCCTCGGGCCGGGCCGACGGCAAGTACGACGCCGTGTGGTTCCCGTCGAACCAGTACCTGCGGCTCGATCCGGCCGGCAGGTCCAAGGTGGTCTCCGAGACCCCGGTGATGGTGTCGCCGGTGGCGATCGGGGTGCGTTCCTCGGCGCTCGGCGACCTCGGCTGGGGCGACGGTTCCAAGGTCACCTGGGCGCAGGTCGGCGCGGCGGCGGCGGCCGGGAAGCTGCCGTACGGGATGGCCGACCCGTCCCGCTCCAACTCGGGCTTCTCCACCCTCGTCTCGGTGGCCTCGGCCTTCTCCGGCGCGGGCGCGGCGCTGACCGACGCGGACGTGCAGAAGGCGGGTCCGCAGCTGAAGGAGTTCTTCAAGGGCCAGAAGCTGACCTCGGGCTCCTCCGGCTGGCTGGCGCAGGCATACGCCCGGGCCGAGTCGGGCACGGTGAGCGCGCTGGTGAACTACGAGTCGGTGCTGCTGTCGCTGAACCGGACGCTGCCGCCGCAGCAGCAGCTGACGGTGGTGCGGCCGGCGGACGGCGTGGTGTCGGCGGACTACCCGCTGTCGCTGATGTCCTCCGCCGCGCAGGAGCAGCGGGACTCCTTCCAGCGGCTGTCCGCGTACCTGCTCAAGGAGGACGTGCAGAAACGGATCTCCGAGACGACGCTGCGCCGACCGGTGACGGCGGGCGCGGCCCCGGCCGCCGGGCTGCCCGCGGACCGCCGCCGGGAGCTGCCGTTCCCGGGCACCCGGGCGGTCGCGGACGGCCTGCTGGCCTCGTACCAGAACGAGCTGCGCCGCCCGTCCAGGACGGTCTACGTGCTGGACACCTCGGGCTCGATGGAGGGCCCGCGGATCGCCGCGCTGAAGAGCGCGCTGGGCCGGTTGACCGGGGCGGACGACACCCGCGGGACGCGCCGTTTCCGGGACCGCGAGGAGATCACTCTGCTCTCCTTCGCCTCCGCGGTGAAGTGGACCAAGACCCACGTGGTGCCGGCCACCGGCGGTCAGCCGGGCCCGGAGACGGAGCTGGCGTCGATCGACGCGGACGTGCAGTCGCTGGCCGCCTCGGGCGGGACGGCGGTGTACTCCTCGCTGGAGGAGGCGTACCGGGTGATCGAGCGTCAGCAGGCGGCGGCCGGCGACGACCGGTTCACCTCGATCGTGCTGATGACGGACGGGGAGAGCAACGCCGGTGCGACGGACGGCGACTTCAAGCGCTTCCACGACGCGCTGCCGGCCGGGGAGAAGTCGATCCCGGTGTTCCCGATCAAGTTCGGGGAGGCGGCGGTGGGCCAGCTCCAGGGGATCGCGGACCTGAGCGGCGGAAAGCTGTTCGACGGTACGGGCTCGCTGGACGGGGTGTTCGAGGAGATCCGTGGCTACCAGTGACGGGTTCGGCCCCCGGGTGCTGCGCTACCTGGAGTCGGCCCGGAACCTGGTCGGCTGCGCCGGCGGCGCGGTCGGTCTGGGGCTGCACTTCGCCGGACTGGGCGGGGTCTGGTGGCCGGGGGTCGTGGTCGGGCTGTACGGGGTGGGCGCGCTGCTGACGCCCGCCCCGGGGCCCCGCGAGGGGGCCGGGATCGGACCGGGGCCCGGGGCGGGCGCGGGGATCGGCACCGGAACGGGCACGGGGACGGCCCTCGGCGGCGCCGAGGCCTCCGGGGCACACGCGCCGGAGGGGGCACACGCGCCGGAAAGGGCGCACCCGCCGGAAAGGGCGCACCCGCCGGAAGGGGCGCCCGCGCATGGGCGCGGGGAGCCGGAGCACGGGGAGCCGAGGCCCCCGGCGCCCGAGCGGCCCCCCGCGCCCGATCCGGAGCTGGTGGCGCTGGCCGCCTACCTGGACAGCGTGCCGCTGCCGCCCTCCGCCGGGGTGGACGGCCTGCTGGCGGCGCTGCGGGCGGCCGGCCCGGGCCCGGTGGCGGAGCTGATCGTCCGGCACCGGCTGCCGGTCGCGGTGGCCGGTTACCTGCGGGCGCGGACCTGGCAGCCGTGGGCGGGGCCGGACGATCCGGACCCGGCGCTCCGGCTGGGCCACGAGGTCGACCGGCTCATGGGCGAATTGTCCTGACCCACCGTCCGCCGGCCGGCCTCCGTCCTCCGTCTTCCCACCTCCACCGGCCGGCCCTACCACCCAGGACCTCCCCCGTTCCCGTCACGAACGAGTCGCCAAGATCTCACCTCTTGGACAGGTCCGGGGGCTATCCACCACCCCGGGCCGCACGGCACACTTCTACGCGCGTCCTTCTACGCGCGTCGACGCGTACTCGCGCACTTGCCAACGAATGCCAGTTGACGGTCCATCCGCCGTCGTTCCCACTCGGGAGAGTCGTCCATGCCCCTGAACCGCCGTGACTTCGTCACCCGGTCCGCCGCCACCGCCGCCGGCGCCGCCCTGGCCGGTGGCGCCACCCTGGCCGCCGCTCCCTCCGCCGCGGCCGCCCAGCCGGACACGGCGGCCGCCAAGGGCCAGCAGCGCCAGCCGAACAAGCAGGCCTTCACCGTCATGGGCACCACCGATCTGCACGGCCGGGTGCTCAACTGGGACTACTTCACCGACGCCGAGTACAGCGACAAGGCCCACAACGCGGTCGGCCTCGCCAAGATCTCCACGCTGGCCAACCAGGTGCGCGAGGAGAAGGGCTGGAACCGCTGCCTGCTGATCGACTCGGGCGACACCATCCAGGGCACCCAGCTGTCCTACTACTACGCCCGGATCGAGTCGATCGACACCGAGGCCGACACCGTGCCGGACCACCCGATGGCCGTCGCCATGAACCTCATGGAGTACGACGCCGCCGCGCTCGGCAACCACGAGTTCAACTACGGCATCCCGCTCCTGAAGGCCTACCAGGACCAGCTGGAGTTCCCGCTGCTCGGCGCCAACGCGCTGAACGCGAAGAACGAGAAGCCGGCCTTCAAGCCGTACGTGATCAAGGAGCTGCGGCTGGGCGGCGGCCGCCCGGTGAAGGTCGGCATCCTCGGCCTCACCAACCCGGGCATCGCGATCTGGGACAAGGCCAACGTCAGCGGCAAGATGGTCTTCCCGGGCATCGTCGAGACCGCCGCCGCCTGGGTGCCGAAGATGAAGGCGGCCGGCGCGGACGTCATCGTGGTCTCCTCGCACTCCGGCTGCGACGAGGCGACCACCTGGGGCGACCAGCTGCCCTGGGCCGAGAACGCCTCGGTGGCCCTGGCGGAGACCGTCCCCGACATCGACGCGGTGCTGGTGGGCCACGCCCACAAGGAGATCGCGCAGCGCCTGGTCGTCAACAAGAAGACCGGCCGGACGGTCGTGCTCTCCGAGCCGCTCTGCTACGGTCAGCGGCTGACCTGCTTCGACTTCGAGGTCGAGTTCGCGGCCGGCGCCTGGAAGGTCTCCTCGGTCTCCGCGCGGCTGCTGAACTCCAACACCGTGCCGGAGAACCCGGAGATCACCAACGCGATCGCCGGGCAGCACAAGAAGGTCGTCGCGTACGTCAACCAGAACATCGGCACCAGCAAGATCGAGCTGTCGATCGCCGACGCCCGCTTCAAGGCCACCCCGATCATCGACCTGATCGGCAAGGTCCAGGCCGACGCCGTCAAGGCCGCGCTGGCGGGCGGGCAGTACGCCAAGCTCCCGGTGCTGGCCCAGGCCGCCCCGTTCAACCGCACCGCGCTGATCCCGTCCGGCCAGGTCAAGCTGCGCGACGCCGCGGGCCTCTACATCTACGAGAACACCCTGGAGGCCCGCGTCCTGACGGGCGCCCAGCTCAAGGACTATCTGGAGTACTCGGTCAAGTACTACAACCAGCTCGCCCCGGGCGCCCCGGTCGACAAGGAGGCCCTGACCGGCGCCGAGGCCACCCCGGACTACAACTACGACTCGGTCTACGGCCTGAGCTACGACATCGACATCGCCCAGCCGAAGGGCTCGCGGATCGTCAACCTGTCCTTCCAGGGCAAGCCGATCGACCCGGCCGCCGAGTTCGTCCTCGCCGTCAACAACTACCGGGCCAACGGCGGCGGCAACTTCCCGCACGTCGCCAAGGCCAAGATGGTCTGGTCGAACTCCGACGAGATCCGCAACACCATGATCGCCTGGGTGAAGGCCAAGGGCACCATCGACCCCGCCGAGTTCTTCACCGACTCCTGGCGCCTCGTCCGCGCCGGCCAGCCGGTCTTCTGACCGACGCCCCCGCCGAAAGGCCGTCGCCCCGCCGGCGACGGCCTTTCGGCCTGCCCGGTGGAAGAATGGCGCCATGAGCGAGTTCCAGATCCCAGACCGCCACGCCCGGCTGCTGGCCTACGCGCAGAGTCTGACGCCTCCCAACGGGTGGAAGATCGAGATCTCCGGCGACGAGATCATCATGATGGCCGGCCCCTCGGTGATCCACCAGCGCAACCTGCTGCTCATCCGCAGGCAGTTCGAGGCCCACGAACCCGCCGACCTGATGCCGAGCGAGAACACCGACCTCGCCTCCCCGAACGTCGGCAAGTTGCGCAACCCCGACCTGACCTACATCCCCCTCTCGGCACTGGAGGAGGGCGGCAACCAGGTCCCCGCCGAGCAGGCGGCCATCGCCGTGGAGATCGTCTCCCCGTCGAACCCGGAGAACGACCTGGTCGGCAAGGTCCGCGACTACCCGCTGATGGCCATCCCGCTGTACCTGGTGATCGATCCGCGCGAGGGCGACCTGACGCTCTACTCCGAGCCCTCCGGCAGCGGCTACCACCAGCGGTGGAACGGCAAGTTCGGTGACCGCGTCCCGCTCCCGGCCCCCTTCGGCTTCGAGCTCGCCACCGACGCCCTGCTCCGCTACCCCGCCTGAGACCACGGGCCTCCCGGCGGCTGCCGCCGGGAGGCCCTCCGCGTCTCGGAACCCCCGGTCAGAACGGGAAGACCGCGCGCTCGTGCTGGACGGAGATCCACTTCAGCGTGGTGAAGGCGTCCACCGTGGACTCGCCGTTGAGGCGGCCGACGCCGGAGTTCTTCTCGCCGCCGAAGGGCACGCCCGGCTCGTCGGCGATGGTGCCGCCGTTGACGTGGATCATGCCGGTCTCGATCCGCTGGGCGAGCTTCACGCCGCGCTCGACGTTCGCGGTGTGCACCGCGCCGCTGAGTCCGAACGGCGTGTTGTTGGCGAGCCGCACGGCCTCGTCCTCGCCGTCGAAGGGCACCAGCAGCACGACCGGGCCGAAGAGTTCGTTCCGCAGGATCGGCGCGTCCTCGGCGAGGCCGGTGAGCACGGTCGGCGCCATCAGGCTGCCGACCGTGGTGCCGCGCAGCAGCGCGGTGGCGCCGGCCGCGAGCGCCTGGTCGACCTGGGCGTCGAGGGCGCCGGCCTGGACGGGGTTGATCAGCGGGCCGATGTGGGTGGCCGGGTCCCTCGGGTCGCCGACGGTGAGCGAGGCGACCTTGGCGACGAACTTCTCGGTGAACTCGGCCTCGACGCGGCGGTCCACCAGCACCCGGTTGGCGGCCATGCAGACCTGTCCCTGGTGGACGAAGCGGCTGAACACCGCGGCGTCCACGGCGTGGTCCACGTCGGCGTCGTCGAGCACGATCAGCGCGCTGTTGCCGCCGAGCTCCAGGACCGTCCGCTTGAAGTGCGCGGCGGCGACGGTGGCGACGTGCCGGCCGATCTTGTCGGAGCCGGTGAAGGAGATCACCTTGGGCACCGGGTGCTCCAGGAAGCTGTCGCCGATCTCGGCGATGTCGGTGATCACCACGTTCAGCAGCCCGGGCGGCAGCCCCGCGTCCTCGAAGAGCTTCGCGATCAGTCCGCCGCCGACGACCGGGGTCTCCTGGTGCGGCTTGAGGACGACGCCGTTGCCGAGCGCGAGGGCCGGGGCGACGGCCTTGAGCGCCAGGAACAGCGGGAAGTTGAAGGGGCTGATCACGCCCACGACGCCGACCGGCAGCCGGTAGAGCCGGTTCTCCCGGCCCGGGGCGGGCGAGGCCAGCAGCCGGCCCTCGGAGGCCACCGACAGGTGCAGGCACTCCCGCAGCACGTCCTTGACGAGCGACAGCTCGAAGCCCGCCTTCAGCGCGGTGCCGCCGAGCTCCGCCATGATCGCCGGGACGATCTCCGGCTCGCGCTCCTCCAGCAGCCGCAGCGCGCGCTCGAAGACCAGCCGCCGCTGGTACGGGTTGGCGGCGGCCCATGCCTTCTGGGCGCGCTCGGCGGCGCGGTAGGCCCGGTCGACCTCGGCGCCGGTGGCGACGGTGATGGTGGCGAGCTTGTCGCCGGTGTAGGGGTCGACGTCGACGATGTCCCAGGAGCCGCTGCCGCTGCACCACTCGCCGTCGATGTACTGCAGCGCCAACTCGGAGAAGTACGACATCTGTTCCCTCTCATACACCGACCTGATGGGAACTCATCGTACTGACGGATTACAACTCCTGGCGCATCGCGTACAGCAGGTTCCGGGTCGGTTCCGGGCTCAGGCTGTCCGCGACCAGGTCGTCCATAGCGTGCCGGTACTCGGCCACCTCCGCGGGCTTGTCGAGGTAGAGCGCGGTGGTGAACTGCTCCAGGTACACCACGTCGGCCAGCTCGGCCTCGGCGAAGCCCAGGACGGTGAAGGCGCCGCTCTCCGCACTCAGCCCGGCGTTGCCCAGCGGCAGCACCTGGAGCCGGACGTTGGGCAGCTCGCCGAGCTCCAGCAGCCGGTCCAGCTGGCCGCGCATCAGCTCCGGCCCGCCCCAGGGCCGGCGCAGCGCGGCCTCGTCCAGGACGGCGACCAGCTGCGGCGCCCGCTCGGCGGTCAGCACCGCCTGCCGCTTGAGCCGTACGTCGACCCGGCGCTCGATCTCCTCCGGTCCGTGGACGTGGCCGCCGGCGGTGACCACGGCCCGGGCGTAGTCGGCGGTCTGGAGCAGCCCGTGGACGAACTGGACCTCGTAGCTGCGGATCTCGGCCGCAGCCTCCTCCAGCCCCAGGTAGTTCTGGAACCAGCCGGGCAGCACGTCCCCGTACTCGTGCCACCAGGAGCTGACGTTGGCGTCGCGCAGCAGTCCGAGGACGGTGGCCCGCTCCTGATCGGCCTCGACCCCGTACAGGGTCAGCAGGTCGGCCACGTCGCGTTCCTTGAAGCCGACCCGGCCGAGCTCCATCCGGCTGATCTTGGACTCGGAGGCGCGGATCGAGTACCCGGCCTCCTCCCGACTGACGCCTCTGGCCTCGCGGAGCTTGCGCAGCTGGGTGCCGAGCAGCAGACGCCGTACGGTGGCGCCCCCGCCTGCCTGAGTCGTGCCCATCGAAGTCGTCCTCCGCACTCGCCCAGCCCCCCGGCCGTCGGCCGCAGTCTGCCACTTGGCACCGACGAACAACAGCCCACTGTGCGGGATCCCGCCGGGCGGATCACGGCTCCGGACGTTTGTCCGGGAGTCGCCGCGGCCCCGGGCGGTGTCCGGGTCGTCCCCGGCCCGGAGCCCCGGGCCCCGAGCCGCTGCTCCCGGCGCCGGACGGCCGTCGGGGAACGCGACGGCGCCCGCCCTCCAACTGGTCGGGGAAGAGGGCAGGCGCCAGGAGACCGCGTTGGCCCGGCGACGCTGGCGGGGGCAGCGGGTTGAGCTCCCGGCGATGCGGCGCCGGGCGTTCGGTGGAGGCCGGTCGGACCGTCCGTCCGTCAGACCACCAGGGGGCGGTCCGTGGGCCGGATCGGGGCGGGAAGCGGGGTCTTGCCGCCCAGGTACCTGTCCACCGCGGCGGCGGCCGAACGGCCTTCCGCGATGGCCCAGACGATCAGCGACTGGCCACGGCCGGCGTCTCCGCAGACGTACACGCCATCGACATTGGTGGCGAACCGGCCATCGCGGGCAATGTTACCGCGCGCGTCGAGGTCCGCTCCCAGCTGCTCGACCAGCCCGTTCCGCACGTCCGTCCCGGTGAAGCCCATGGCCAGGGTGACCAGCTGCGCGGGGACGGCCCGCTCGGTGCCGGGCACCGGCTCGAACCGGCCGTCCTTGAACTCCACCTCGACGAGGTGCAGTTCCTGGACGTTGCCGTCCTCGTCGCCGGTGAAGCGGGTGGTGTTGACGGAATAGATCCGCTCGCCGCCCTCCTCGTGCGCGGAGGTGACCTTGTAGGTCATCGGCATGGTCGGCCACGGCTGGTGCCCGGGCCGCTCCTCGCCGGGCCGCGGCATGATCTCCAGCTGGGTGACGGAGGCCGCCCCCTGCCGGTGCGCGGTGCCCACGCAGTCCGCGCCGGTGTCGCCGCCGCCGATCACGACCACGTGCTTGCCCTTGGCGCTGATCGGGGACTCGACGAAGTCGCCCTCCTGCACCTTGTTGGCCAGCGGCAGGTACTCCATGGCCTGGTGGACGCCCTTGAGCTCGCGTCCGGGCACCGGCAGGTCGCGGGCGGTGGTGGCGCCGGCCGCGACGACCACGGCGTCGAAGCGCTCGCGCAGCTGCTGGCCGGTGATGTCCTCGCCGACGTGCACGCCGGTGCGGAACCGGGTGCCCTCCGCCCGCATCTGCTCGATGCGGCGGTTGATGTGGCGCTTCTCCATCTTGAACTCGGGGATGCCGTAGCGCAGCAGTCCGCCGATCCGGTCGGCCCGCTCGTACACCACGACGGTGTGCCCGGCCCGGGTGAGCTGCTGGGCGGCGGCGAGGCCGGCCGGGCCGGAGCCCACCACGGCGACGGTCTTGCCGGAGAGGCGCTCGGGCACCTGCGGGGTGACCCCGCCCCGGTCCCAGGCCTTGTCGATGATGGTGACCTCGACGTTCTTGATGGTCACCGCGTCCTGGTTGATGCCGAGGACGCACGCGGACTCGCACGGAGCCGGGCAGAGCCGGCCGGTGAACTCGGGGAAGTTGTTGGTGGCGTGCAGCCGCTCGATCGCGCCGACGAAGTCGTCCCGGTAGGCCAGGTCGTTCCACTCGGGGATGAGGTTCCCGAGCGGGCAGCCGTTGTGGCAGAACGGGATGCCGCAGTCCATGCAGCGGCCGGCCTGCTCGGTGACGATCGGCAGGAGGCTGCGCTCGACGTAGACCTCGTTCCAGTCCTTGAGGCGGACGTCGACCGGGCGGCGCTCGGCCAGCTGCTTGGGCGTGGTCAGGAAGCCCTTGGGGTCAGCCATTAGCCGCCTCCATCATCTTCGCGGTGGTCTCGGCCTCGGAGAGGCCATCGCGCTCAGCGGCGTCCTTGGCGGCGAGCACTGCCTTGTAGTCGGTCGGCATGATCTTGGAGAAGCGGGAGACCCCGCTGCCCCAGTCCGCCAGGAGTTCGGCGGCGACGGTGGAGCCGGTCTCCTCGTAGTGCTGCTGCACGGTGTCGCGCAGCCAGTCGCGGTCGGCGGCGGTGGGGGCCTCGATGCCCACCATGCCGTCGTTGACGTTGGCGGGGCGCAGGTCCAGGACGTACGCGATGCCGCCGGACATGCCCGCCGCGAGGTTGCGTCCGGTCTCGCCGAGGACGACGACCCGGCCGCCGGTCATGTACTCCAGGCCGTGGTCGCCCACGCCCTCGACCACCAGGGTGGCCCCGGAGTTGCGGACGGCGAAGCGCTCGCCGGCCTTGCCGCGCAGGTGGACGCGGCCCGAGGTGGCGCCGTAGCCGATGGTGTTGCCGGCGATGACGTGGTTCTGGGCGTCGTTGCCGATGGCCGCCGCCTCGCGGGCCGGGCGGACGACGACGACGCCGCCCGAGAGGCCCTTGCCGACGTAGTCGTTGGCGTCGCCCTCCAGGCGCAGGGTCACGCCGCGCGGCAGGAACGCGCCGAAGGACTGCCCGGCGGAGCCGGTGAAGGTGACGTCGATGGTCCCCTCCGGCAGGCCCTCGCCCCGGTACCGCTTGGTCACCTCGTGGCCGAGCATGGTGCCGACGGTGCGGTTGACGTTGCGGATCGGCAGCTGGATGCGGACGGCGTCGCCGCGTTCCAGCGCGTCCTCGGCGAGCGTGATCAGCTGGTTGTCCAGGGCCTTGTCGAGCGCGTGGTCCTGGGTGGTGGTGCGGTGCCGGGCGGCCCCTTCGGGCAGCGCGGGCACGTGGAACAGCGGGGCGAGGTCCAGGCCGGCGGCCTTCCAGTGGTCGATCGCGGCCCGGGTGTCGATGTGCTCGGCGTGGCCGACGGCCTCCTCGATCGAGCGCAGGCCCAGCGAGGCCAGGATCTCCCGGACCTCCTCGGCGATGAACTCGAAGAAGTTGACCACGAATTCGGGCTTGCCGGAGAACCGCTCGCGCAGCACCGGATTCTGGGTGGCGACGCCGACCGGGCAGGTGTCCAGGTGGCAGACACGCATCATGATGCAGCCGGAGACCACCAGCGGGGCGGTCGCGAAGCCGAACTCCTCGGCGCCGAGCAGCGCGGCGATCACCACGTCGCGGCCGGTCTTCAGCTGGCCGTCGGTCTGGACGACGATGCGCTCGCGCAGCCCGTTGAGCAGCAGCGTCTGCTGGGTCTCGGCGAGTCCGAGCTCCCAGGGCCCGCCGGCGTGCTTCAGCGAGGTGAGCGGCGAGGCGCCCGTCCCGCCGTCGTGCCCGGACACCAGCACGACGTCCGCGTGCGCCTTGGACACGCCCGCGGCGACCGTCCCGACGCCGACCTCGGAGACCAGCTTCACGTGGATGCGGGCCGCCGGGTTGGCGTTCTTGAGGTCGTGGATCAGCTGCGCCAGGTCCTCGATCGAGTAGATGTCGTGGTGCGGCGGCGGCGAGATCAGGCCGACACCCGGGGTGGAGTGCCGGGTCCTGGCGACCCAGGGGTACACCTTGTGGCCGGGCAGCTGGCCGCCCTCGCCGGGCTTGGCGCCCTGGGCCATCTTGATCTGGATGTCGTCGGCGTTGACCAGGTACTCGGAGGTGACGCCGAACCGGCCGGAGGCGACCTGCTTGATCGCCGAGCGGCGCTCCGGGTCGTACAGCCGGTCCGGGTCCTCGCCGCCCTCGCCGGTGTTGGACTTGCCGCCGAGGCGGTTCATCGCGATGGCCAGGGTCTCGTGCGCCTCGCGCGAGATCGAGCCGTACGACATGGCGCCGGTGGAGAAGCGCTTGACGATCTCGGAGACCGGCTCGACCTCCTCGACCGGGATCGGCTCCCGGCCGAGGCCGTCCAGCTGGAACAGGCCTCGCAGCGTCATGAGCCGCTCGGACTGCTCGTTCACCCGGTCCGTGTACTGCTTGAAGATGTCGTAGCGGCGGTTGCGGGTGGCGTGCTGGAGCCGGAAGACGGTGTCCGGGTCGAACAGGTGCGGCTCGCCCTCGCGGCGCCACTGGTACTCGCCGCCGATCTCCAGGGCGCGGTGCGCGGCCGGGATGCCGGAGGCCGGGTACGCCTTGGCGTGCCGGGCGGCCGTCTCGCGGGCGATCTCCTCCAGGCCGATGCCGCCGAGCTTGGTGGTGGTGCCGGCGAAGTAGCCGTCGACCAGGTCGTGGGAGAGCCCGATGGCCTCGAAGACCTGGGCGCCGCGGTAGGAGGCCACGGTCGAGATGCCCATCTTGGACATGACCTTGAGCACGCCCTTGCCGAGCGCCTTGATCAGGTTCCTGATGGCCTTCTCGGGTTCGACGCCCGCGATGAACACACCCTGGGCGACCAGGTCCTCGACCGACTCCATCGCCAGGTACGGGTTGACCGCCCCGGCGCCGTAGCCGATCAGCAGCGCGACGTGGTGCACCTCGCGGACGTCGCCCGCCTCGACCAGCAGCGACACCTGGGTGCGCTGCTTGGTGCGGATCAGGTGGTGGTGGACGGCCGAGGTGAGCAGCAGCGAGGGGATCGGCGCGTGCTCGGCGTCGGAGTGCCGGTCGGAGAGCACGATGATCCGGGCGCCGTCGGCGATCGCCGCGTCGGCCTCGGCGGCGATCTCGGCGAGCCGGGAGGCCAGGCCCTGGCCGCCGGTGGCGACCTTGTAGAGGCCGGAGAGCGTGACGGCCTTGAGGCCGGGCTGGTCGCCGTCGGCGTTGATGTGGACGAGCTTGGCCAGCTCGTCGTTGTCGATCACCGGGAAGGTGATGCCGACCGAGCGGCAGGCGGCGGCCTCGGCGGCCAGCAGGTTGCCCTCGGGGCCGAGGTTGGACAGCAGCGAGGTGACGAGCTCCTCGCGGATGGCGTCCAGCGGCGGGTTGGTGACCTGCGCGAAGAGCTGCACGAAGTAGTCGAACAGCAGGCGGGGCTTCTCGCTCAGTGCGGCGATCGGCGAGTCGGTGCCCATCGAGCCGAGCGCCTCGGCGCCGGTGCGCGCCATCGGCGCGAGGACGACCCGCAGCTCCTCCTCGGTGTAGCCGAAGGTCTGCTGGCGGCGGGTGACGGAGGCGTGGGTGTGGGCGATGTGCTCGCGCTCGGGCAGCTTGGCGAGCTGGATCTGCCCGCCGTCGACCCACTCCTCGTAGGGGTGCTCGGCGGCGAGGGCGGACTTGACCTCCTCGTCCGGGACGATCCGGCCCTCGGCGGTGTCCACCAGGAACATCCGGCCGGGCTGGAGGCGGCCCTTCCTGGTGACCTTCTCCTGGTCGATGTCGAGCACGCCGACCTCGGAGGAGAGGACGACCAGGCCGTCCTCGGTGATCCAGTACCGGGCCGGGCGCAGGCCGTTGCGGTCGAGCACGGCGCCGATCTGGTTGCCGTCGGTGAAGGTGACGCAGGCCGGGCCGTCCCAGGGCTCCATCAGGTTGGAGTGGTACTGGTAGAAGGCACGGCGGGCGGGGCTCATGGTGGCGTGGTTCTCCCACGCCTCCGGGATCATCATCAGCACCGAGTGCGGCAGCGAGCGGCCGCCGAGGTGGAGCAGCTCCAGGACCTCGTCGAAGGAGGCCGAGTCGGAGTGGTCCGGGGTGCAGATCGGGAAGATCCGCTCCAGGCCCTGCCCGTTGCTGTTGGCGGGGATGAGGTCGGTGGCGAGCTGCGACTCCCGGGCGTGCATCCAGTTGCGGTTGCCCTTGACCGTGTTGATCTCGCCGTTGTGGGCGACGAAGCGGTACGGGTGGGCGAGCGGCCAGCTCGGGAAGGTGTTGGTGGAGAACCGCGAGTGCACCAGGCCGATCGCGGACGCGTAGCTGCGGTCCGACAGGTCGGGGAAGAAGGGCTCCAGCTGGCCGGTGGTCAGCATGCCCTTGTAGACGATGGTGCGCGCGGACAGCGACGGGAAGTACACCCCGGCCTCGCGCTCGGCCCGCTTGCGGACCACGAAGGCGATCCGGTCCAGCTCGATGCCGACCCGGTCGGCGCCTGCCAGGAAGACCTGCCGGAAGCGCGGCATCACGCTGCGGGCGGCGGCGCCGAGCAGGTCGGGGGTGACCGGGACGTCGCGCCAGCCGAGGACGGTCAGGCCCTCCTCGGCGGCGATGCCCTCGATCCGGGCGACGGCCGCGGCGTCCTTCTCGTCGTCCTCCGGCAGGAAGGCGATGCCGACGGCGTAGGAGCCGGCCGCCGGGAGCTCGAAGGAGACCCTCCCGCGCAGGAAGGCGTCGGGGATCTGGGTCAGGATGCCCGCGCCGTCGCCGGAGTCGGGGTCGGCGCCGGTGGCGCCGCGGTGCTCCAGGTTGCGCAGGACGTTCAGCGCCTGCTCGACGATGGTGTGGTCGGCGATGCCGGTCAGCGTGGCGACGAAACCGACGCCACAGGCGTCGTGCTCGTTCCGCGGGTCGTACAGGCCCTGAGCAGCAGGTCGCGCATCCGGCACGAGCGCGTACGGCTGGCGGGCGGCGCCGGCCTGGGGCTCGTTGGCGGAGTGCATGGATGCAGACAGCATCGGCTCTCCCGTCGTCGTCTTTCGGCAAGTTGGTGCAAGTAGGGACGACGTTGGCCCTGATGCGATGGTGCGGTGTCGTGCAAGTTACATGATGCCCACGATCCCGAGAAGCGGAATATCCCGTCCACATGGCGGGACGACACGCAGGTCAGGGGGTGTATGGGAGGACGCGCCACAGTGCACGTCCTGACGATTGTGCCCAACCGTCCACCGCCCGAAACAGGGGCGAACCCGGACCGCCACAGAAGCCGATCATGAACGCCTGCGATTCCATCCCGGGAGCCCGTCCGCGGATGCGAATCCGCGGCTCGGGGGCCCGAATAGTGAGACAGTGCCAGGCGTCGCCGGGTGCCCATGTGTGAAACGTCACGCACTGCTCAGCATAGTCATGCACGACTCCGGTCAGCCCACATGGCCGCCGATCAGCCACCCGAGCAGGTAGGTCACCCCGGCCGCCGCACCGCCCAGCACCAGCTGCCGCAGCCCGCTGAACCACCAGCTGCGCGCCGTCACCCGGGCCACCACCGCGCCGCACAGGAACAGTCCGGCCCCGGCCAGCAGCATCGCCGGCAGCAGCGCGGTCGCCCCCAGCAGGTACGGCAGCAGCGGCAGCAGCGCGCCGAGCGCGAAGCACAGGAACGACGAGCCGGCCGCCACCAGCGGCGAGGGCAGATCGGTCGGGTCGACGCCCAGCTCCTCGCGGGCGTGCACCTCCAGGGCCAGCTCCGGGTCGGCGGACAGCTGCCGGGCCACCTCGTGGGCCAGGTCCGGGTCCACCCCGCGCGACACGTACAGCTGGGCCAGCTCGGCCAGCTCCCCGTGCGGATTACGGCTCAGCTCCAGCCGCTCGGCCTCGATCTCGGCCTGCACCAGCTCCCGCTGCGAGGCCACCGAGGTGTACTCCCCCGCCGCCATCGAGCAGGCGCCGGCCGCCAGGCCCGCCAGCCCGGTCAGGATCACCGTCCCGTTGGACGCCGCGCCGCCGACCACGCCGGTCATCAGCGCGAAGTTGGACACCAGCCCGTCCACCGCGCCGAACACGGCCGGCCGCAGCCAGCCCCCGTTGACGTCCCGGTGGTGGTCGGCCGCGGGTATCCGGGGCTGGTGTCCGGCGTCTGCCTCCATGGTGATCGTGCTCATCGTCGTTCCCCTCCGTCGTGGTTCGTCAGCCCTGAACGTAGCCCGCCTGACCTGGGCATTTCCAGCAAAGTAAGGCTGTCCGAACACCACTGAGGCCACCCTTCGCAAACCTCGCGAAGGGTGGCCTCGTCCGGGGGAAGCCCCAGGTCAGATGGGGTTCTTGACGTCCTCGCCGACCGTCTCGGCGGCCGCCCCGTCGGCCACGGGCCCAGCCGGCTCGCGCAGCACCGGCTTCCCGTCGGCCTTCTCCGGGGCCTTCCCGTCGGCCTTCTCCTCGGCCTTCTTCCCGCTCTTCTCGCTCGTGCCGCTCTTCTCGCTGGACTCGGCGTCCTCCGCCGCCAGGTGCGCGGCCGGATCGATGCTCGCCGGGTCCTCCCGCCCGGGCCGCGTCCTGCCCACGATCACGAAGTACGCCACCGCGGCGACGAACACCCCGATGGACACCCAGTCGTTCAGCCGCAGGCCGAAGTAGACGTGCGCCTCGTCGATCCGCAGCCACTCGGTCCAGAACCGACCCACCGTGTACGCGGCCACGTACAGCGCGAACGCCCGGCCGTGGCCCAGCGTGAACCGGCGGTCCGCCCAGATCACCAGCACCGCGACGCCGACGCACCACAGCGACTCGTACAGGAAGGTCGGGTGGTAGACGCCCTTCACGACCTCGCCGTTGGCCAGCGTCTTGTCGATCTCCAGGCCCCACGGCAGGGTGGTCGACCGGCCGTACAGCTCCTGGTTGAAGTAGTTGCCCCAGCGGCCCAGCGCCTGCGCGAGCGCGATGCCCGGTGCGATGGCGTCGGCGTACGCGGGCAGCGGCACGCCCCGGCGGCGGGCACCGATCCAGGCCCCGACCGCGCCCAGCGCGACGGCGCCCCAGATGCCGAGACCGCCCTCCCAGATCTTGAGGGCGTCCCAGGGGTTCTTCCCCTCGGCGAAGTACAGCCGGCCACCGTCGGTGATCACGTGGTAGAGACGACCGCCGACCAGGCCGAACGGCACGGCCCACACGGCGATGTCGCCGACGGTGTGCTTGGCACCGCCCCGGGCGACCCAGCGCTTGCTGCCGAGCCAGACGGCAACGACGACACCGAGGATGATGCAGAAGGCGTAGGCGCGCAGCGGGATCGGTCCCAGGTACAGGACGCCCCGCGACGGGCTGGGAATGTAGGCGATATCCATGGCAGTTCCGACGCTACAGGGTCCGACGGCCCGTTCGGGGCCCCTTGTGGTCACAGAAACCGAACAACGGGCGGCGCCGCCCCCTCCGGACGGGGAGGGAGCGGCGCGGCGGAGCGGGCTCAGCCGGCCGTCGGCGACGGGTTGTTGGCCTCCGAGGCGGTGCTGGTCGGCGCCGGGGTCTGCCCGTGCGAACCCGCCGTACCCAGCTGCTTGCCCTGGTTCGCGGCGTCCACCCAGGCCACCAGGTTGGCCGGGGTGATCTCCTCGCTGCCGTTCTTCGGGTAGATCGGCTGGCCGTTGAGCAGCACCGTCGGGGTGGACTTGAAGCTGGACTTGTCGAAGTCCTGCTGCACCGCCGACACCCACCCGCCGAACTTGTTGTCGTTGACGCAGGACTGGAACTCGGGCGTGTCCAGGCCGTTGACCTGCTTGGCCAGGCTGAGCAGCACGGCCTTGTCGCCGAAGGCGTCGTTGGTCTCGTCCGGCTGGTTGCGGTACAGCACGTCGTGGAAGTCCCGGAAGTGCCCGGCGTCCTGGGCGCAGCCCAGGGCGTTGGCGGCGGTCTTGGAGCCCTTGCCCCCCACGGCCCGGTCGATGAACGACACGATGTGGTAGTTCGTGTAGATCTTCCCGGCGTCCTCCAGCTGGTCGATGGTGGAGGAGAACTCGCGCTCGAAGGTGCCGCAGGCGGGGCAGCGCGGGTCCTCGTAGACCGTGAGGACGGAGGGCGCGTTGCCCGCGCCGACCGGGATGACCAGGTTCTTGTCGCCGATCGTCCCGGCCGGGGCGGCGGTCGGCGTCTCCGGCTTGGAGCGCTGGTTCTGCACCACGACGCCGACGATCACCGCGGCGGCGATCACCGCGAGCACGGAACCGCCCACGATCAGCTTCTTCTTGCGCCGGGAGGAGACCTCCTCGGCCGCCCGCTGTTCCAGCATCCGCTCGCGGGCGGTGCGCTTGCCTTCTCGGTTCTTCTCGCTCATTGCCTTGACATCCACGGTCGGGGGCCTTCGTCGGGTGCAGGGGTGTGGGGGTCAGCTCGCCGGTGCGGGGGTGCGGGGGGGTCAGTTCGCCAGCCAGGCGTCCACCGACAGCCGGATGCGGGGCCGCCACAGCAGCCACCCGGCCAGCAGCAGGAACCCGGTGTCGCGCAGGATCTCCTGGAGGTACTCGGTCCGGGTCTCGTCGACGTGCCCGCCACCGCCGAAGCAGCCGCAGTCGATCGAGATGCCGCGTGCCCAGGCGGAGGCGATCCCGGCGATGAAGACCAGCAGCAGCACCGCGGAGACCCCGGCCACCAGCCGGACGCCGAGGCCCACCACCAGCAGCACGGCCAGGGCCAGCTCCAGGAACGGCAGGCCGTAGCCGATCGGCTTGACCAGGGCCTCGGGCAGGATCTCGTAGGCCCGGACGGCCTGGGCGGCCTCCGCCGGGTCGGAGACCTTCGCCAGCCCGGCCCATCCCCAGACCACCGCGAGGCCGAGCCGCACGACCGTGCCGAGCCACTCGCTCCAGGCCGGCACCGGTCTCGCCGCCCGCGGCGTGGGCGCGGAGCCACCGGGCTGCGCGGTCATCAGGGAACCCCCGTCGGGAAACTCGTTCACTCCCTGAGGAACCGCGAGGAATGAGGCGTGGTTCCTCCGCATTCAGGAATGAAGCCGGACGGGTGACGTTCTGTCCGAATGGACCGAACACCTGCGCGTCAGCGGCACCCCGCCAACCATCCCGCTTCGAACAGATCGGGATGCCGGGCCGCCTCCGCGCACGCCACCGCCTCCCGCTCCGCGCGCTCGGCCCCGCGCCTGGCCAGCGCGTGCCCCACTTCCACGTGCACCCCGACCGCGGCGCCGAGCGCCAGCACGGCTGCCGCCGCCCGCAGCAGAACGGCCCGCTGGAAACCCTGCACCGGCTCACCCCTTCCGCTCGTCACCGCAACCGTTCGTGCACTCGTCCCTCCACTCAACGTCCGTCAACCCCGGCTGATGCGTGTCCCCACCCCTTGTTCACCCGTTCGGGCCCGCAGTCCGGCCGGAGCGCGCAGAGAAGCCGCGCGCCCGTGCCCACGCCCCGCGAAAAGCCGACGGCCCCCCACTCCCCGAGGAGTGGAGGGCCGTCGGCCGGATGTTCCTGCCGCGTCAGCTCCTGCGGACGCCCTGCGCCAGCTCTCCGGCGAGGGCCCGCACCGCGTCCAGCGCCGCCGCCTCGTCCTCGCCCGCGGCCAGGATCCGCTTCACGAACGCCGACCCGACGATCACGCCGTCCGCGAACCGGGCGACCTCGGCCGCCTGCACCGCGTCCGAGACCCCGAGCCCGACGCAGACCGGCAGGTCCGTCGTCGCCCGGGTCCGGGCGACCAGGTCCTCGGCCATCGACCCGACGGCCGACCGCGTCCCGGTCACGCCCATCACCGCGGCCGCGTACACGAACCCGCTCCCGGCCGCCGTGACCTCCGCCAGCCGCGCGTCCTTGCTGCTGGGGGCGACCACGAACACGGTGTCCAGCCCGTGCTCGTCCGCCGCCTTGCGCCACTCCTCGGACTCCTCCACCGGCAGGTCCGGCAGGATGCACCCGGCGCCGCCGGCGGCCGCCAGGTCCGCCGCGAACCGCGCCACGCCGTAGCGGTCGACCGGGTTCCAGTACGTCATCACGAGCACCGCGGCCTCGGGGTGCGCCGAGGCGACCTCCTGGACGGTCCGCAGCACGTCCTTGATCCGCACGCCGCCCCGCAGCGCGATGTCGTCGGCGGTCTGGATGACCGCGCCGTCCAGCACCGGGTCGGAGTGCGGCAACCCGACCTCGACCACGTCGCAGCCGCCCTCGATGAGCGCGTTGACCGCCCGGATGCCGCCGTCCACGGTCGGGAACCCGGCCGGCAGGTACCCGATCAGCGCGGCCCGGTCCTCGGCCTTGGCGGCCGCCAGGACACCGCTCAGCTTGCCGGCGCTCAGCTTGGAAGTCATGATCACTTACCCCCCTCGGCGGCGCCGTCGCCCGCGCCGCCGGCCTGCTCGTCGTACAGGCCGAAGTACTCGGCCGCGGTGTGCATGTCCTTGTCCCCGCGCCCCGACAGCGAGACCAGGATGGTCGCCTCCGGCCCGAGCTCGCGCCCCAGCTCCAGCGCCCCGGCGAGCGCGTGGGCGCTCTCGATGGCCGGGATGATCCCCTCGGTGCGGGACAGCAGCCGCAGCGCCTGCATCGCGGCGTCGTCCGTGACCGGCCGGTACTCCGCCCGCCCGGTGTCCTTCAGCCAGGCGTGCTCCGGCCCGACCCCCGGGTAGTCCAGCCCCGCCGAGATCGAGTGCGACTCGACGGTCTGCCCGTCCTCGTCCTGGAGGACGTACGTCCGGGAGCCGTGCAGCACCCCCGGGTCGCCCTTGGTGAGGGTGGCCGCGTGCCGGGGCGTCTCGGCGCCCTCGCCCGCCGCCTCGCAGCCGATCAGGCGCACCCCGGCGTCCGGGATGAACTCGTGGAAGATCCCCATCGCGTTGGAGCCGCCGCCGACGCAGGCCACGACCGCGTCCGGCAGCCGGCCGGTCCGGTCGAGCACCTGCTGCCGCGCCTCGACGCCGATGATCCGGTGGAAGTCCCGGACCATCATCGGGAACGGGTGCGGCCCGGCGACGGTGCCGAACAGGTAGTGGGTGGAGTCGACGTTGGCGACCCAGTCCCGGAACGCCTCGTTGATGGCGTCCTTGAGCGTGCGGCTGCCGGACTTGACGGCCACCACCTCGGCGCCGAGCATCCGCATCCGGGCGACGTTGAGTGCCTGGCGCTCGGTGTCGACCTCGCCCATGTAGATGGTGCAGTCGAAGCCGAACAGGGCGCAGGCCGTCGCGGTGGCCACGCCGTGCTGGCCGGCGCCGGTCTCGGCGATGATCCGGGTCTTGCCCATCCGCCTGGTGAGCAGCGCCTGGCCCAGCACATTGTTGATCTTGTGCGAGCCGGTGTGGTTGAGGTCCTCGCGCTTGAGCAGGACGCGCGCGCCGCCCGCCTCGGCGGAGAAGCGGTGCACGTCGGTCAGCGGGCTCGGGCGCCCGGTGTAGTCCTTGAGCAGCGCGTCGAGCTCGGCGGCGAAGGCCGGGTCGGCCTTGGCCTTCTCGTACTCCTCGGCGACCTGCTCGACCGCGGCGACCAGCGCCTCGGGGATGAAGCGGCCGCCGTACGCGCCGAAGTAGCCGCGCGCGTCCGGCACCTGGGCGCCGGGCAGGTAGTCCTTTTCGGACATGGTGGTTTCCCTTGAACGGAGATGGACGACGATGACGTCTTCCCGGCCGGAGGTCGGCCGGACCGGATTCAGCCGGACGTCACGCGCCATCGCCGCCCCGGCACCTGCCCGGGCTCGCACCCGATGACGTACCGCACCCGACGCCCCAGCACCCGGCGTGCGGGTGCGCGGCAGCCGCGCGGGCGGCAACCGGGGGCGAGTCGGGCGGCGATCTTCATGGGATGGGTGTCAGTCCTTGTGCCGGACGGCGGGGTGGGCCCCGGCGGCGACCAGGTCGGCGACCGCGGCACGCGGGTCCTTGCCGGTCACCAGGGTTTCGCCGACGAGTACCGCGTCGGCGCCGAGGTTGGCGTAGTTGATCACGTCCAGCGGGCCGCGCACGCCGGACTCGGCGATCTTGACGATACCGTCCGGGATGGCGTGGGCGACGTTCTCGAAGGTGTTGCGGTCCACTTCGAGCGTCTTGAGGTTGCGGGCGTTGACGCCGATGATCCGGGCGCCGGCGTCCACCGCGCGCTTGATCTCCTCCTCGTCGTGCACCTCGACCAGCGGGGTGAGGCCGATCGACTCGGCGCGCTCGATCAGCGACACCAGGGCCGGCTGGTCGAGGGCCGCGACGATCAGCAGCGCGAGGTCGGCGCCGTGCGCACGGGCCTCCCACAGCTGGTAGGCGGTGACGATGAAGTCCTTGCGCAGCAGCGGGGTCTCCACCGCGGCGCGGACGGCGTCCAGGTCGGCCAGCGACCCGCCGAAGCGGCGCTGCTCGGTCAGCACGCTGATCGCGGCCGCACCGCCGGCCGCGTAGTCGACCGCCAGGGCGGCCGGATCGGCGATCGAGGCCAGGGCGCCCTTGGACGGGCTGGAGCGCTTCACCTCGCAGATCACCCGGACCCCGTCGCCCCTGAGGGCGGCGACGCCGTCCTTGGCCTCCGGTGCCCTGGCGGCGAGCTCCTTGAGCTCGTCCAGGGAGACCCGGGCCTGTCGCTCGGCGAGGTCCTCGCGGACCCCTTCGATGATCGAGTCGAGCACACTCACTCAGGAGCCCCCATCTTTTCTGCCAGTTGGTCGGCGCGAGTCGGCGGGCGACGGCCCACCGGCACTTCGATGGTATCGGCACCCGGGGGCGGGGGGCGCATCGGTTCGAACCACGTCTCGCGGACCGGACGCCCGCAACGGCGGTCCCCAGCTGCGGCTTCACCGGCCCCACACCGGTTTTCGGACGGACTTCGCACCGGTTCAGGACGCTCTTCCGGCCGGAGCCGACCGGTGGCCGGGAAGCGGAGGCCGATGGCCGGGAACGGCGGTTGACGGCCGGGAACGGGCGGTCCACGGCCCGGCCCGGCAGAACGGCTCGACGGGCTCGATCACACCAGCGGCGGTGCCAGCCCGGCGCCGACCGGCGAGTTCCGCACCACGGTGAACACCAGTACCAGCAGCGCGATCAGCACCCAGCGCCGGGCCCCGACCGTGGTCCTGGGCGGCGGCCCGCCGGTCAGCGCGGCCCAGCCCCAGCGCAGCCAGAGCACCGCCAGCACCCCGAACAGCAGGACGGCGACGGCATTGTCGTGCAGGGCGCCGGTGAGGTCCCCGTGGGTCAGCGCGTGGACGCAGCGCAGCCCCCCGCAGCCGGGGCACCACCAGCCGGTGGCGGTCAGGAACGGGCAGTCGGGGTAGTGCCCGGGGAGGTTCGGGTCCACCACGGCGACGTAGGTGGTGGGGACGGCCACCGCCGCCAGCGCGGTCAGCGGCGGGCTCAGCCGGCGCAGCACGGGCGGCGGGGCGGAAGCGGTGGGGGCGGAGGTCACGCCCCGATTCTGCCCGGGTCGGGCCCGGACACGACGAAACGGCGGGCGTGGCGCGCCCGCCGTTCCGATGTACGACAAACGTGTGGTGCGACGAACCCGTCGTCAGGCGGCGACGGCGGCGCGGGCCTCGCGGGCCGCGACCTGCTCCTCGGCCGACTTGTAGACGTTGGTGCTGGCCTGCTGGCCCATGCCCGCGATGGACATGGCCTTGCCGACCACGCCGCCGGCCAGGACGACCGCCAGGCCGACCCAGACGAGCAGCACCGACGGCAGGATCATCGCGACGCCCGCGACGCCGAAGCCGACGAAGGAGATGACGACGCCGGTCCAGGCGGCGGGGGTGTGGCCGTGTGCTGCTGCTGCCATCTGAGTGGTGCTCCTTGGCTCTCGGGGCCCGGCCGGGCCTGCGGGGCCGCCGGCGGGTTGACGGGTTCCATTGTGCCGGGCCACACACCGGTGGCCCAAAGCGGGTGGCGGGTCTATCGCGTCACATGCGCGCAGCTCACACCGCGGTCGGGTCCTCGCCCCGGTCCAGGGCCTTCCACAGGTCCCCCGGCGTGTCGGTCTTCGCCGGGGCCTTGCGGGTCGGCGCCTCGTAGCGGCTGCCCATCGCGGGCCAGCCCCGGCCGTAGCGCAGGGTGAGCAGTCCGGCCAGGGCGAGCAGCAGCCCGCCGGCCAGCGCGACCCAGGGCCAGGCGGTGTGCGAGACCTCGGTGGCCGCCGAGCCGGTCAGCGCCAGCTTGCGGGCGGCCTCGGTGTCCAGCGCGGCGGTGTCGCCCGCCCCGGCCACCGAGGCGGCGGCCACGCCCAGCCCGGCCAGCAGCGTCAGCGCGCCGACCGCCAGCCGTCCGACGCCGCGCACCGCGAACACCGCGACGGCCGCGGCGAGGCCCACCAGGGCCAGCCCGCCGGGCAGTTCGGAGATCTTCCCGCCGCTGACGGACACGTCCAGGGTGCCGGCCCGGCCCTCGGCCCAGGTCCGCCCGACCGCGGTCAGCACCAGCACGGCGCTCAGCACGGTCAGCAGCAGCATCACGCCGAGGGTGCGGCGGCCGGACTTGGCGGGGGCGGGGGTCTGCTCAGTCACCCGTCCACTATCCCCCGGCCGACGCCCCGGTCCGTACCCGGGGTGGGGAACGGGGCGGGAAGGGGGCGGGGAACGGGGCGGGTCACGGCGTCGCGGACGGCGTGGGAAAGCCGTCCGTCCGCAGCACCACCGTCCGGCCGCCGAGCGGCAGGAACAGGTCGTTGCCGAACGGCACCCGCTCCGCCTCCCGGTACACCCCCTCGGGGGCCGGCGCGGTGTGCACGGTGCAGACCGCCGCCACCGGATCGACCACCACGTACAGCGGCACGCCGCTGCGCGCGTACGCCCTCGCCGCCTCCGCCAGGCCGGGCCGGGCCACCTCCAGCACCGCCTCGACCCCGGCCGCGGCGAACCGGCCCCGCCCGCCCCGCACCGCGTCCCGGGCGAGCACGGCCAGGTCCGGGGCGAGCACCGTGCCGGGGTCGGGCACGGGTACGGAACCCGACCCCGGATCAGGTGCGGGTGCGGGAGCGGATTCGGGCGCGGGAGCGCCGGGTGCCCCCGGGAAGTCGACCGCCACCCCGGAGAGCACCCGGCCGTGGCCCGCCGGCTGCTCGCCGAGTTGTCCGGCGGCGCCGAGCACGACCGCCCAGCGCAGCTCGTCGTACGGCACCTCGGGCATCCCGGCCGCCTCCTCGCACCTCAGGACAGTTCCGGCCTCCGCAGCGTATTGGCGGTGGCGACCGCCCGCAGCACGGCGGCCGCCTTGTTCCGGCACTCGGTGTCCTCGCCGTGCGGGTCGGAGTCGGCGACCACGCCCGCGCCGGCCTGCACGTACGCGGTACCGCCGCGCAGCACGGCGGTGCGGATCGCGATCGCGGTGTCCGAGTCCCCGGCGAAGTCCAGGTAGCCGACGCAGCCGCCGTACAGGCCGCGGCGGGTGGGCTCCAGCTCCTCGATGATCCGCATCGCCCGGGGCTTGGGCGCACCGGAGAGGGTGCCGGCCGGGAAGCAGGCGGTCAGCACGTCGAAGGCGGTGCGCCCCGGGGCGACCTTGCCGGTCACCGTCGAGACGATGTGCATCACGTGGCTGTAGCGCTCGATGTGCATGAAGTCGACCACCTCGACGCTGCCCGGCTCGCAGACCCGGCCGAGGTCGTTGCGGCCCAGGTCCACCAGCATCAGGTGCTCGGCCCGCTCCTTGGGGTCGGCGAGCAGCTCGGCGGCCAGCTCCGCGTCCTCGTGCGGGGTGGCGCCGCGGTGCCGGGTGCCGGCGATCGGGTGCAGCATCGCCTCGCCGTCGCTGACCTTGACCAGCGCCTCCGGGCTGGAGCCGACCACGTCGAAGCCGCCCTCGGTCCCGCCGTCCGGGCCGGGGAAGCGGAACAGGTACATGTACGGGCTGGGGTTGGTGGTGCGCAGCACCCGGTAGACGTCCAGCGCGGAGGCCGGGCAGGGTGCCTCGAAGCGCTGCGAGGGCACCACCTGGAAGGCCTCGCCGGCCCGGATCCGCTCCTTGATCTCCTCCACCGCGGCCCGGTACGGCTCGCCGCCGAACGGCGAGTGCACCTCGCCGGGGCCGGCCGGGGTGAAGGTGGCCAGGCCCGGGTCGACCGGCTTGAACAGCTCGGCCTCCATCGCGTCCAGCCGGGCCACCGCGTCCGCCCAGGCCTCGTCCACGCCGCTGTCCAGGTCGTTGTGGTTGACGGCGTTGGCGATCAGCAGCACCGTGCCGTCGACGTGGTCGAGCACCGCGAGGTCGGTGGCGAGCAGCATGGTCAGCTCGGGCAGCCCCAGGTCGTCCGGGTTGAGGTCGGGCAGCTTCTCCAGCCGGCGGACGATGTCGTAGCCGAGGTAGCCGACCAGGCCGCCGGTGAGCGGCGGCAGGCCGTCGTCCTGCCGGCGCGGGGTGTGCAGGGCCTGCAGGGTGGCGCGCAGCACCTCCAGCGGGTCGCCGGCGGTGGGGATGCCGACCGGCGGGCTGCCGAGCCAGCGCGCCCCGCCGTCCGGGCCGACGGTGAGCGCGGCGGCGCTGCGCACCCCCACGAAGGAGTAGCGCGACCAGCTGCGGCCCTGCTCGGCGGACTCCAGCAGGAAGGTGCCGGGGCGCTCCTCGGCGAGGCTGCGGTAGAGGCCGATCGGGGTGAGGCCGTCCGCGAGGAGCCTGCGGGTGACCGGGATGACCCGGGTGTCGACGGCGAGCTTGCGGAAGGCTTCGAGATCCATGACGGGCGGCACCTTCTGGAGTTGTGGACGGGGTGGGGTCAGGACAGCGGGAGCACGTCGGCGTCGAAGCAGGTGCGGTCGCCGGTGTGGCAGGCCGCACCGGTCTGGTCGACCTTCACCAGCAGGGTGTCGCCGTCGCAGTCCAGGGCCACCGACTTGACCGCCTGGGCGTGGCCCGAGGTGTCGCCCTTCACCCAGTACTCGCGGCGGCTGCGGCTCCAGTAGGTGCAGCGGCCCGTGGTGAGGGTGCGGTGCAGCGCCTCGTCGTCCATCCAGCCGAGCATCAGCACCTCGCCGGTGTCGTACTGCTGGGCGATGGCCGGGACCAGCCCGTCCTCGGAGCGCTTGAGCCGGGCGGCGATCTCGGGTGCGAGGGCGGTGCTGCCGGGGGCGGCGGGTGTGGTGGACATGAGCACCATTGTGTCAGCCCGCCCCACCGCCCCCGGCAGTCACGGGTGCAACTGCCCGGTGAGCTTGGGGCCGCCCTGCTTGTTGCTCGCGGTCAGGGTGCAGGTGTAGTCGCGCCAGCCCTGCTGGTAGTTGGCGGTCGCCGGGCCGAACTGGCGGCCGTAGTAGGTCCTCCCGTCGCCCTGCCGGGCCTTGGCGGCGGCCTCGGCCTCCTTGCAGCCGTCCCGCATGGCGAGCGCGAGCGGAATGTCGCCGGTGATGCCGTCCGCGAGCTTGAGGTCGGCGATCACCTCGCCGTCGTGGTCGCCGGCGCAGGGGCGCTCCTCCGGCTTGGTGATCACCGGGCTCAGCTGCGGGTGGTCGAAGCAGGCACCGACCGGGAAGAACGCGTACGGCGGCTGCGGCGTGGGCGTAGGGGTAGGTGTCGGCGTCTGGGTGGCCGTGGGAGTCGGCGTGGGTGGCGGCGGCGCGGCGGCCGGCTTCCCGTCGTCCGGCCACAGCACCGCGGTGGCCACCACCGCGAGCAGGACGACCAGCACGGCGGCGACGGTGAGGACCAGGCCGCGGGACGGGCGGGGCCCGCCTGCGGACGGCGACTGCTCGGAGGTCATGGCCACGAGGATGGCCCACCCGTCCCCTCCCCGGCAGGCAGTTCGCCGAACTCACCCCTCCGGGATGCCGTCCACACCTGCAGCGATGCCGTGGGACACGCCCTCAGGAGAACAAAAGCTATTTAGATGGACGGGATTCGGGTGTGGGGGGAAGGCCAGGCCCCAGCCCCCCCCCCCGAGGACCCCTGTGCG
>NZ_JBSHAP010000045.1:0-62660 GCF_053611565.1 Kitasatospora sp. NPDC054795 | reverse complement strand
GGCCCGCACGGGCGGCGCGGCGGGCGGGCCCGGCGCGGTGACGTCCGGGCCTCGCTGCTGGCGCTGCTCAAGGAGCGGCCGATGCACGGCTACGAGATGATCGCCGAGATCACCGAGCGGACCGGAGGGGCCTGGCGGCCCAGCCCGGGGTCGATCTACCCCAACCTCCAGCTGCTGGAGGAGGAGGGCCTGATCACCGCGCAGGAGCTCGGCGGCAAGCGGCTGGTCTCGCTCACCGACGCGGGCCGGGCCGAGGCCGACGCCGGGCCGGCCGAACCGTGGGCGGAGGCCGGCCGGGAGGTCGACTGGGAGGCCGTCCAGGAGGTCGGCCAGGCACTCGCCGCCGTCGACCAGGCGATCCGGCAGGTCATGGCCACCGGCACCGGGGCGCAGCGCGCCAAGGGCCTGACCGTACTGACCGAGGCCCGCAAGAAGCTGTACCTCATCCTCGCCGAGGACGACTGACCGGCCCGGGGGGAGAGGCCGGGGAAGTACCCGCGGGGGGCGCCACCGGGCAGCCCGCCGGGGAACGGGACGGGCGGTGCCCCTGCCCGGGCGGTCCGGGGGAGGGCCGTACGGGCCTCGCGGGGCTCATGGGCCTCACGGCGCTCACGGCCCTCACGGCCGGACCGTGAACAGCGCCACGGACACCAGCAGCAGCACCGCCCAGCCGAACCAGAGCCAGGCGTTCGGCCCGATGGCCACGCTGTAGAGGCACACCGCCAGGAGCAGCACCCCGGTGACGCCGGCGACCTGCCGGTTGTGGTGCTCCACCGCCCGGGAGCGGCTCCTCGGGTGCCGTACCGTCCTCGCCATGCCGACCTCCCCAGGAGGCGAACGAAGGGCAACGCAGGGCAACAGGGGCAACGGGGGCGACGCAGGGCGACGGCGAACGCGCGGCCCGTCAGCCGGAGGCGCGGACGGTGGCCGCCTCGTCGTACTCGTAGCGCCAGAACCAGCTCAGGCCCCGAACCTGCTTGCTCCGGACGTACACCAGTGTGCGCGCGGCGGCCTCGCCGTGCGCGGGGACCGGAACCTTGTACTTCTTGGGCACGCCGAGCATCGGCCCCAGGGGGATGGGCAGGATCGTCCCGTCCAGGGGGCCGCCGACGAATTCGGTGTCCGCGCTCTTCATCCCCCCAGGGTCTCACCTCCGCGCCGGACCGGGACCAGGGCCGGGGCCGTGCCCGGGGCGCCGGACGGGGTGCCGGACGGGGTGCCGACGGGGGAGCGCCGGGACGACCGGGGGCTCCCGGACGGGAGAGCGGGCGGGACGTCGCGTGCGGACGGCGTGCCGGGAGTGTGCCCGGGGTGCGCCCGTGGGCGTCACCGCGAGTGTGACCGGAGAGGCACCGCCCCCGGTCATCCGGAGGCCCTCCGCACCCTTATCCTTCCTGTTACGCCCTCGGGGTCCACCCGGGTCAGCGGGCCCGTACGGGCCGGGCGAGGCGCGAATCCGCGCGCCCTCCGGCCGATTTGGCGCGGACAGCGTGCTGCCGCGACTGCGTACCGTGACCCGGGCGTCGGCCGCCCGGTGACCCCGGTCCACGGCCGGCAGGGCGCGGACGTCAGGGCCGAGCACCCCGGGAAGCAGACGGGGGCGCCGTGCGTTGCGTCGAGTGGTACGTCGAACGCTGTGTCGCACCAGGCACGGCAGTTGCGCGGAAGGGGCCCGATGGAAGCCGGCAGCAGGTGGACGACCTGGTGGCAGAAGCGTGAACGTCAGCGGGCGGGGGGCGCCGACGACCCGGCCGCCGGACTCGATCAGCTGCTCGGCGCCGTGCGCGCCGGATTCCCGCTCGCGCCCGCCGCCCACCCGGCCGGCTACCGGTGCTCCTGCGATCGGGTGGCCTGCCCGGCCCCCGCCCAGCACCCGGTCTCCTTCGCCTGGCAGACCCAGGCCACCACCGACCCCGAGCAGCTCTCCCGCTGGCTCGCCCGCGACCCGCAGGCCAACTTCATCACCGCCACCGGCCGGGTGCACGACGTGCTGGACGTCCCGGCGGAGGCCGGACGGCTGGCGCTGGAGCGGCTGACCGCACTGGGCGTCGAGGGGCCGGTCGCCGCCGTCGGCGAGGACCGCTACCTGTTCTTCACCGCCACCCGCGGCACCCCCCAGGACGAGGACGAGTGGTGGCCGAGCGCGCTCGACTCCACCCCGGACACCATGTCCGAGCACCCCGGCCTGCGCTGGCACTGCCGCGGCTCGTACACCCTGCTGCCGCCGGCCGCGCTGCCGGACGGCGCCCACGTGAGGTGGCTGCGCGGGCCCGAGCAGCCACTGCCGGACCCGCTGCGGGTACTGGACGTGCTCACCGACGCCTGCACCGAGGTGGGCGCCGTCGCCGAGGAGCAGTGGCTGATCGGCTAGGGCGCCCACCGGGCCGGGGCGCCCACCGGGCGCTGCGGGTCACGCCGGGCGGCGCGGCTCACACGGCCGGGCCCCGGTCACGGCAGGGTGAGGATCTCCGCGCCGTCCGCCGTGACCACCAGGGTGTGCTCGAACTGGGCGGTGCGCTTGCGGTCCTTGGTGACGACCGTCCAGCCGTCCTCCCAGATCTCGTAGTCGTAGGTGCCCAGGGTCAGCATCGGCTCGATGGTGAAGGTCATGCCCGGCTTGATCACCTCGGTGGCCCGCTCGCTGTCGTAGTGCGGGATGATCAGGCCGGAGTGGAACGACGTGTTGATGCCGTGTCCGGTGAAGTCCCGCACCACGCCGTACCCGAAGCGCTTGGCGTAGGACTCGATGACCCGCCCGATGACGTTGATCTGACGACCCGGCTTGACCGCCTTGATCGCCCGGGCGAGGGATTCCCGGGTGCGCTCGACCAGCAGCCGGGACTCCTCGTCCACGTCACCGACCAGGTAGGTGGCGTTGAGGTCGCCGTGCACCCCGTGGATGTACGCGGTGGCGTCGATGTTGACGATGTCGCCGTCCTGGAGCACGGTCGAGTCCGGGATGCCGTGGCAGATCACCTCGTTGATCGAGGTGCAGACGGACTTGGGGAAGCCCCGGTAGCCGAGGTCGGACGGGTAGGCGCCGTGGTCGCACATGTAGGCGTGGGCGACAGCGTCCAGCGCGTCGGTGGTGACGCCGGGGGCGATCAGCTTGGCCGCCTCCTCCATCGCCCGGGCGGCGATCCCGCTCGCGATCCGCATCTTCTCGATCGTCTCGGCGGTCTGCACCTC
This sequence comes from Kitasatospora sp. NPDC054795, assembly GCF_053611565.1. Classification (NCBI taxonomy): domain Bacteria; kingdom Bacillati; phylum Actinomycetota; class Actinomycetes; order Kitasatosporales; family Streptomycetaceae; genus Kitasatospora; species Kitasatospora sp. NPDC054795. The sequence goes on along the minus strand of NZ_JBSHAP010000045.1, from coordinate 59,471 downwards.
GGGCCCGGTGTACGGCGTCGGCGCGGACTTGCCGACGTACTCGGGGCGCGCGATGTGCGCCGGGACCTTGCGGGTGGGGGACTGGATGCCGGGTACGAGAGCCATGCCGCGAGTCTAGTCGCCGGTCCCCGGGGCCCCGGGGGGTGTGCGGCCCGGGCCGGGGCGGGGAATGATCGGTACCGACCCATCCTTCTGGCCTTCTGAACGGGAGAGCGCCATGCCCCTCGGATTCAACCGCAAGCCGACCGGCAAACCCGGCGAGTGGTTCTACTGCATCAAGCACAACAAGGTCGAAGAGGGCCCGGAGTGCCCGGCGAAGGACCGCCTGGGCCCGTACGCCACCCCCGAGGAGGCCGCCCAGGCGCTGCGCATCGCCGACGAGCGCAACCGCGAGTGGCAGAACGACCCGCGCTGGAGCGACAAGCCGAAGGACGACGCCGAGTAGACCCCCGGCGGGCTCGTCACGCCGTCGGGGCGGCCTCCCGTTCGGCGCGTTCGTGCTCGGCGCGGACGGCGGCGGCGTGGGGGTCGGTGCGGTCGTCGTAGCCGAGCAGCTTCGGGAGGGCGGCGGCGACCGCGAGCACGGCGACCACGCAGGCGACGCCGCCGGCCCAGACGGCGGCGCGCACGCCGACCAGCCCGGCCATGGTGCCGGCCCGGACCTGGCCGAGCTGCGGGCCGACGGAGTAGCTGAGCAGTTCGACGCCGGCCATCCGCCCGCGCAGCTCATCGGGGATGGACTGGTTCCACATGGTCGAGCGGGCGAGCCCGCTGATCTCGTCGGCGCCGCCGGCCAGCGCCAGGCCGAGCAGCACCAGCCCGATGTGCTCGGACAGTCCGGCGAGCGCCATCGCCGCGCCCCAGCCGACGGCGGCGGCCACCAGCAGCCGCCCGTGCCGGTGGACGCGGGAGGTCCAGCCGCTGGTGGCGCCGACCAGCAGGGCGCCGAGGGCGGAGGCCGCGTACATCGGGCCGAGCGCCCAGTCCGCCCCCAACTCCGAGGCCAGGAAGGGGAAGACGGCCACCGGGTAGGCGAACAGCATGGCGCAGAGGTCGATCGCGTAGGTGCCGAGCAGGTCCTTGCGGCTCCAGGCGTAGCGGACGCCGGTCAGCACCGCCCGGACGGACGGCCGTTCGGCGCCGGTGGGCGGCGGCACCGCCTTGATCCGGACGAGCAGCAGCAGCGAGACCGCGAAGCTGAGGATGTCCAGCGCGTACGCGGTCTGCACCCCGGCGAAGGCCACCACGACCCCGGCCAGCGCCGGACCGGCCACCGAAGCGGCGTTGTGGTACAGCGACCTGAGGGCGAACGCGGCGGTCAGGTGCTGGTGCGGGACGAGCCGGGGCAGGAGCGAGTCCAGCGCCGGGCGCTGGATGCCGTCGGCGGCCGCGACCAGTGCGGCGACCAGGTAGATCGGCCAGAGCAGCGGGTGCGGCAGCAGGGCGTTGACCAGCAGCAGCCCGGCCAGCAGGCCGAGCGCGACCTCCGCCCGCAGCACCAGCTTCCGGCGGTCCAGGGCGTCGGCGAGGGCGCCACCCCAGAGACCGAAGACGATCAGGGGGACGAGTTCGACGGCGCCGATCAGGCCGACCGCGAAGGAGGAGCCGGTGAGCTCCTTGATCTGCATCGGTACGGCGACGAGGGTCAGGAAGCCGCCGAAGCTGGTGACGCAGCCGGAGGTCCACAGGTAGCGGAAGTCGCGGGAGGCGCGCCAGGGTGCCAGGTCGGGTGTCAGCGATCGCAGCAGCCTCCGGGCGCGCCCGGGCACGGCGGGATGCGGGGGTTCGTCGACGTTCACGAACCGTCATCCTCGGACGGCGGTCACCGCTTCCGCAAAGGGTTTTCGGCCCGTTGGCGGTCGGGACGCGCGCACCGGTGGCTCGGGTGCCCGGTTCACCAACGGCTGATCGCGGGCGTCGAGGTCAGCCGTTCGGCGAGGCGGGCGAGCCGGTCCCGGACGGAGCGGCGGTGGGTCCGCTGCCCGGCGGCGACGCTGACCAGGTGCTGGGCGAGGTCGAAGGGCCCCTCGGCGGCGGTGCCGACGGCCAGCCGCTCGTGCGCGAGCTCGCCGAGGCCACCGGGGCCGCCGGGGCCGTCGGCCGCCCCGGGCCCGGCCGGGGCGCCGCCGTCCAGCGCGAGCACGGTCGCGCCGCGCCGTCGGGCGTCCTGCACCCGCTCCAGCAGCGGGGCGCCGGCCGCCTCCGGGACCACCACCAGCACGGTGTCGCCGCGCCCGGCCCCGGTGAGCCGTCGCAGGTCGTGCAGCAGGTGGGCGGGGGCGCCGGCCGGCGGGCTGTGCCGCAGCAGGGTGGGCGCCAGCCGGGGGACGTCCGACCACGCGGCCTCGTCGTCCAGGTGGGCGGCCAGGTGCCAGGGCTCGTACGCCTCGGTGCCGACCAGCAGCAGCCCGCTCGCCCCGCGCCGTTCCACCGAGCGGCGCAGCGCCCCGGCGAAGCCGCCGACCGCCTCCAGCCAGCCCGTTCCCGTCAGCCGTTCCCGGAGTGCCGAAACTCTCACCGCGTCCATGCGGGCCAGGATGTCCCGCCGGGCCGGGGATTTGGCAGGATCGGCCCATGACTTCCCTCGATTCAGCGACAAACCCGGCCCACGAGGTGCCGGACGTCTCGCAGCTGGTGGTCGGTGTCCTCGGCGGCACGGGCGACCAGGGGCGGGGACTGGCCCTGCGGCTGGCCAAGGCCGGCCAGCAGGTGCTCATCGGCTCCCGTGACGCCGCCCGTGCCGAGGCCTCGGCGGCGGAGCTGGGCCTCGGCGTCCGCGGCGCCGACAACGCCACCGTCGCCCGGGAGAGCGACGTGGTGATCATCGCGGTCCCGTGGGACGGCCACGCCGCCACCCTGACCGCGTTGCGCGAGGAGCTCACGGGCAAGATCGTCGTCGACTGCGTCAACCCGCTGGGCTTCGACAAGCAGGGCGCGTACGCGCTGAAGCCGGAGGAGGGCAGCGCCGCCGAGCAGGCCGCCGCCCTGCTGCCGGACTCCCGGGTCACCGCCGCGTTCCACCACCTCTCGGCGGTGCTGCTCCAGGACGAGTCGGTGGAGAGCGTCGACACCGACGTCATGGTGCTCGGCGACGACCGGGACGCCACCGACGTCGTGCGGGGCCTGGCCGGCCGCATCCCCGGGATGCGCGGCATCTACGCGGGCCGGCTGCGCAACGCCCACCAGGTGGAGTCGCTGGTCGCCAATCTGATCTCGGTCAACCGCCGCTACAAGGCCCACGCGGGCCTGCGGATCACCGACGTCTGACCGGCAGGGGCCGTGTCGACCTCACCCCTGGACCGGCTCCGGAGGTGAGGTCGGCGACAATGGGTGGCGGCCGTGACCCGGCCGCCCGCACCCGTTCTAGGAGCCTCCCGCCATGCCTCGCACGTCCCTCTTCGCCCTGGCCGCCGTCGTCCTCGCGCTCGTGGCCCTGGTGGTCTCGCTGGTCCAGGGCTTCTGGCTGGGCCTGATCTGGCTGCCGCTGGCCGGCGTGGCCAGCAACGTGCTGTGGATGGACCGCCGCCGGGCCCGGATCGCCGCGGCGGCCGCCGGGCAGGGCTGAGGCCCTGCCCCGCCCTGCCCGCGGTCCCCGGTGGGGCTAGTTCTTCCAGAAGCTGAACAGGTACCGGCCGAGCGTGGCGTAGTCCTGGTCCACGCCGAACAGGGTCATCAGGCCGTGGACGATCCCGAAGAAGAACTGGTTCACCTGGGGCTGCCACAGCAGCGCGAACACCGCGAGCATCCCGTACGGTGCGAACGGCTCGACCGCGCGCCTGGTCCGGTAGGACAGCCAGGGCTCGACGATCCCGTAGCCGTCCAGTCCGGGCACCGGCAGCAGGTTCAGCACGGCGGCGCTCAGCTGGAGGAAGCCGAGGAAGCCCAGCGCGCCGGAGAACGGCGAGATGGTCAGCTCGTAGCCGTTCCAGAACGCGTGCACGGTCGGGTCGTCCAGCCAGCCCGCGCCGATCGGGATCAGCAGCGCCGCCGCGATGAGCAGGTTGACCAGCGGGCCGGCCGCCGAGATCAGGCTGTGCTTGAGCCGGCCCTGGACGCGGTGCCGCTCGATCCAGACCGAGCCGCCGGGCAGGCCGATGCCGCCGAGGATCACGAAGACGATCGGCAGCACGAAGCTGAGCAGCACGTTGGCGTACTTCAGCGGGTTGAGCGTGAGGTAGCCCTTGGCCCCGACGGTGATGTCGCCGCCGTGCAGCGCGGTGCGCGCGTGGGCGTACTCGTGCAGGCAGAGGGAGACCATCCAGCCCGCGACCACGAACAGGAACACCCCGAACGAGGCGTTGCCGTAACCCTGGTACACCGCCCAGCCGGAGGTGCCGAGGACGGCGAGGAGCGCCCAGAACACCGGGCTGATCCGGCGGTCCTCGCTGCGGGAGCGCGGCGTGGCGGCGAAGGTCATGGTCTGGGTGCTCCGTGGGGAGGGGAAGGCGGGCGGGCGCGGGCGGGTCGATCATGCCGGGCGGGCCGGTGACCGGACAAGCCGTCCCGGGTGAACGTCCGGGCGCGCGGTGGCGTTCCACCCTACGTGCCGGGGCCGGGAGGGGCCCAGCACAATTGTGCGGCCCTTCCCCCGGGCATCGACCAGAATGGTGCGGTGCACTACGGCATCCTCGGGACGACGACGGCCCACCACGACGACGGCACGCCGGTAGCGATCGGCGGCGCCCGGCTGCGGGCCCTGCTCACCGCCCTGGCCCTGCGGCAGGGCCGGCCGGTGCCGGCCGACCTGCTGGTGGACGAGGTGTGGGAGGCCGAGCCGCCGCAGGACTCCTCCGCCGCGCTCCAGACCCTGGTCGGCCGGCTGCGCCGCACCATCGGCCGGGACGAGGTCGGCTCCGGTCCGGCCGGGTACTGGCTGACCGGCCCGGCCACCGACCTCGCCGACTTCCAGCGGCTGACCGGTGAGGGCCGCCGCGCCCTGGACGCCGGGGACCACGCGCTCGCGGCCGAGCGGCTGCGCGCCGGCCTGGCCCTGTGGCGCGGCCCCGCGCTCGCCGACCTGCCGGACCGCACCGGACCGGCCGTCCGGCTGGAGGCCCAGTACGAGGAGGCCCGGCGCCACCGGATCACCGCGGACCTCGGCCTCGGCCGGGCCGCCGAGCTGATCGCCGAACTGGCCGAGCTGTGCGAACGGCAGCCGCTGGACGAGCCGTTGCAGCTGCTGATGATCCGGGCGCTGCACGAGGGCGGGCGGACGGCCGAGGCGCTGCGCCACTACGAGCGGACCAGGCGCGCCCTGGCCGACGAGCTCGGCGTCGACCCGGGGCGCGGACTCCGTTCCCTGTACGCCGAATTGCTCGCTCCGACGGACCTGACAAGCCCGACGAACCCGACGAACCCGGCGGACCCGGCGGACCTGACGGGCCCGGCGGACCCGAAGGCCCCGGCGACCCAGGAGGGACGGAACCCGGATCCCGCCCCCGACCCCGCCGCCACCCCGGCCCCCGCGGCGCCCCAACTTCCGCGCCCCGGCGGCAACCTGCGCGGCCGGCTGACCAGCTTCGTCGGCCGCGAGGACGATCTCGCCGCGCTGCGCGCGATGCTGACGGACCGTCGACTGGTGACCCTGACCGGCCCCGGCGGCTCCGGCAAGACCAGCCTCTCGACCGAGGCCGGCCGCGCCGAGCAGTCCGCCGGGGGCTGGCCGGACGGCGTCTGGGTGGCCGAACTCGCCCCGCTGGAGAGCCCGGACGCGGTGCCCGCCGCCGTGGTCTCGGCGCTCGGCCTGCGCGAGATCGTGCTGCACAGCACCAGCATGGTCGCCGAGGTGATCGAGAAGCGGGCCGAGGACCCGGTGCGCCGGCTGGTCGAGCACTGCGGCCACCGCCGGATGCTGCTCGTCCTGGACAACTGCGAGCACCTGATCCAGGCGGCCGCCGACCTCGCCGACGTACTGCTCGCCGAGTGCCCCGGGCTGACGGTGCTCGCCACCAGCCGCGAGCCGCTGGGCGTGCCGGGGGAGACGGTGCTGCCGGTGGAGCCGCTGCCCGACCCGGTCGCGCTGCGGCTGTTCGTCGAGCGCGCGGCCGCCGCCCGTCCCGGCTTCGATCCGCAGGGCGACCCGGAGGCCTGTGCCGAGATCTGCCGTCGGCTGGACGGGCTGCCGCTGGCCATCGAACTGGCCGCCGCCCGGCTGCGGGTGATGACGGCGCGCCAGATAGCCGACCGGCTGGACGGCCGGTTCGCGCTGCTCACCGCGGGCAGCCGCACCCTGCTGCCGCGCCAGCAGACGCTGCGCGCGGTGGTCGACTGGAGCTGGGACCTGCTGGGCAAGCGGGAGCGGGCGGTGCTGCGCCGGCTCGCGGTGTTCGCGGGCGGCTGGCAGCTGGAGGACGCCGAGGCGGTCTGCGCCGACGGCGTCGAGGTGGCCACCGGCGAGGTCGCCGACCTGCTGCTGTCGCTGGTCGACAAGTCCCTGCTGGTGGCCGACCTGGACGGGGCCAGCCTGCCGCGCTACCGGATGCTGGAGACCATCCACGAGTACGCGACCGAGCGCCTGGCCGCGTCCGCCGCGGAGCGCGCCGCCACCGAGGCCCGTCACCTGGCGCACTTCCGCACCATGATCTCGGTCGCGGACACGCAGATCCACGGCCCCCGGCAGCTGCACTGGCTGGCGGTGCTGGAGCGCGAGCAGGACAACATCCGCGCGGCGCTGCGCCGGGCGATCGACCTGCGGGACGAGGATCAGGCGCTGTTGCTCGCCCTCGGCATGAGCTGGTACTGGTCGCTGCGCGGCTACAGCATGGAGGCGCGTACCTGGTACACCGCGGTCGGCGCGCTCGGCCCGGACCCGTTCGCCCCGGACGCCCCGCGGGCGGTGCCGCTGGAGCACAGCGTGTTCGCGTACGAGCTGCCGCTGTCCGCGCCGGTGGTCGAGGAGGCCCGCCGGCTGCTCGCGATGGTCCGGCTGATCGGGCTGTTCGAGGGCAACCTGGACGTCCTCGGCGACCGGGAGGCGGTCGAGGTCGCCCAGCGGCTGATGGACGCCTACACCCCGGACCTGCCGCAGTCCTACCGCTTCCCGGCGCTGATGCGGGTGTTCGGCGCGTTCCTGGCCGGCCGCCTGGAGGTGATGAAGGACCTGCTGGACGACGCCGTGCTCGGCTGCGAGCGGTACGGCGGGCCGAGCGACCTGGCGTTCATCCTGCAGGTGCGGGCCAGGATGCTGAACGACTGGCCGAGCGGCGCGGAGCAGAGCATCGTGGACGGCAAGCGCTCGCTGGAGCTGTACGAGCGGGCGGGCAACCTCTGGGGGATCTCCCAGGCGCTGTCGGCGCACGGCGAGTCGCTGGCCAACCGGGGCGAGTCCGCGGCCGCCGCGGAGGCGTACGAGCGGGCGATCGGGCTGGTCGAGGAGCTGGGGGCGCCGCTGGAGGTGCCGATCCTGCGGGTGAATCTGGGCACCGCCCTGCTGGAGCACGACGTGGACCGCGGCGAGCGGGTCGTCCGGGAGGCGCTGGCCTCGATCGAGACCCCGGGACTCAACCAGTCCACCACCGGGGCCCTGATGTTCGGCCACCTGACGCTCTGCGGACTGCACGCCCAGCGCGGCGAGTTCGAGCTGGCGCTGGCCGAGCTGGACGAGCTGGACACGGTCCGGGTCGGCGGTTTCGCGCCGAGCCTGGTGACCGGGATGCTGCTGAGCGCCCGGGGCTGGATCACGGCCCGGGCCGGCGATCCGGAGGCGGGGTTCGCGCTGCTGTGCGACGGCTGGCGGCAGCTGCGGGCGGTGACGGCGGCGAGCGGCTTCGCCGAGCACATGACGGTCATGGTGGTGCCCGCGGTGACGGCGGTGCTGTGCAGCTTCGCCGGGCGCGACGGGGACCTGGAGCGGGCCCGGGCGGCGGCCGTGCTGATGGGCGCGCACGGCGGGCTGAACGGCCCCAAGGGCGGCTACCTGGAGCGGTCCGAGCGGGCGCGCACGGAGGCCGTCCTGCGGGAGGTGATGGGCGACGCCGAGTACGAGGAGGCCCGGGACGGCGGGGTCGGGACGTCCCAGGAGCAGGCCTTCGAGCTGCTGGAGGGGCTGATCGGCTAGCCCCGGACTCGGCGGGCTCCCCGGGCTCCCCGGGCTCCCCGGGCTCCCCGGGCTCCGCGGACTCCGCGGACTCCCCGAGCCCGTGCGGCCGGCGCCCGTCCCCCGGTCACCGGCCGCACGGGCCCGTTCTGCGGCCGGCGCCTGTCCCGGGCGGCCGGCCGTTCTCGTCCGCCGGCCCTTCCCGGCGGGAGTCGAGGGGGAGCCGACGGCGGTCGTGGGGTCAGGTCCGCTTGCGGAACCGGGCGACCGCCAGCGGGGCGAAGATCGCGGTGACGGCGGCCGACCAGACCAGCACGATCATCACCGGGTGGGCCACCGGGCCCTCGCCGTTGAGCAGGGAGCGGGAGGCGTCGGCCAGCGCCGACAGCGGGTTGACCTCGGTGAAGGACTTCAGCCAGCCCGGCATGGTGTCGGGCCTGGCGAAGATCGAGCTGCCGAACTGCATCGGCATCAGGACCAGCATGGCCACGCCCTGGACGGCCTGGGCGCTGCGCAGGGCCATGCCCAGCAGCATCGAGATCCAGACGATCGACATGCCGAACACCAGGGCCAGGCCGATGGTGGCCAGCACCTCCAGCGGTCCGGTCCGCACCTCGAAGCCGATGCACATCGCGAAGCCGATCAGGATCGCGAAGGAGAGCAGTCCGCGCAGGGTCTCGGCGACGATCTTGGACAGCAGGACCGAGGCCCGGCCGATCGGCAGGGTGCGGAAGCGGTCCATCACGCCGGTCTGGAAGTCGCTGTTGAGGCCGGTGCCGACGGCCATCGCGAGGGTGAGGCCGGTCTGTCCGAGCAAACCGGGGATCAGGTACTGCTTGTAGTCGTCCTGGTTGCCGGCCATCGCGCCGCCGAAGACGTAGACGAACAGCACGGTGAAGATGATCGGCATCAGCACGGCGTCGAACATCGACTCCGGGTCGGCCTTGATCCGCATCAGGTTGCGCCGGGTCAGCGCGCCGACGTGGCGCAGGGTGCCGGCCAGGCCGATCCGGGAGTCCTCCGCCGGCGGCCGGGTGTCCCGGGCCCGGGAGGGGGTGAGCGTGGCGGTGGTCATGCGACGGGCTCCTTGGCGAGGCTGGGGGCGGGCACCGCGGCGGAGGCGGGCTTGCCGGTGATGGCGAGGAAGACCTCGTCCAGGCTGGGCACCTTGGTGTCGATGCCGGCGACGGCGAAGCCGCGGGTGCCGAGCACCCCGATCACCGCGGTCAGCTGCTCCTCGCCGGTGATCGGCACCGCGAGCAGGCCGGTGTCGGCGGAGAAGGTGGCGTTGAGGATGCCGCTCCGGTGCAGGCAGCGGGCCATCTCGGGCAGCTCGGCCGGGTCGGCCGGGCGGACCTGGAGGGTCTGGCCGCCGACCTTGGCCTTGAGCTCGGAGACGGCGCCGTTGGCGATCACCCGGCCGCGGTCGATGACGGTCAGCTCGTTCGCGAGCTGCTCCGCCTCCTCCATGTACTGGGTGGTCAGCAGCACGGTGCTGCCCTCGGCGACCATGCGCTGCACCTCGTCCCAGACCTCGTTGCGGGTGCGCGGGTCGAGGCCGGTGGTGGGCTCGTCCAGGTAGAGCACCCGGGGGCGGCCCATCATGCTGGCGGCCAGGTCGAGGCGGCGGCGCATGCCGCCGGAGTAGGTCTTGGCGGTCCGCTTGGCGGCCTCGGTGAGCGAGAAGCGCTCCAGCAGTTCGGCGGCCCGGGCCCTGGCCTCCTTGCGGGGGAGGTCGAGCAGCCGGCCGATGAGGTAGAGGTTCTCGTACCCGGAGAGCAGCTCGTCCACGGATGCGTACTGGCCGGTGAGGCCGATCGTGCGGCGCAGCTGCTTGGGCTGGCGCAGCACGTCGTAGCCGCCGACGAACGCGGTGCCGGCGTCCGGCTTGATCAGGGTGGAGAGGACGCGCACCAGGGTGGTCTTGCCCGCGCCGTTGGGGCCGAGCAGGGCGAGGACGGTGCCTTCCTCGACGGTGAGGTCGACCCCGTCGAGGGCCTTGGTCTCGCCGTAGTGCTTGACGATGCCGTGCACCTCCACGGCGTTCCGAGAGGTGGTTCCCCGGTCGTTCGGGGCTGTCGCGATTCGTGTCATGCCCTCAGGGTGTCCGCCCGCGCTGTCAGCTCCCTGTCGGCCGGCGCCGTGTGCTGTCAGGCCGCTGTCACCGGCCGCCGGAGGCGTTCCCCGGCCTCCGGACGCGGCCCCGGGCACGGCAGCGGCCCCGCTCCGAACCGGAACGGGGCCGCGGGCCGCGAGGAGCGGGTGTCAGCGGAAGCTGTGCTCCGCCGCCGGGAAGGCGCCGGAGCGCACGTCCTCGGCGTACGCCCGGGCGGCGTCGCCGAGGACGGTCCGCAGGTCGGCGTACTGCTTGACGAACTTGGGCACCCGGCCGGCCGTCATGCCGGCCATGTCGGTCCAGACCAGCACCTGGGCGTCGGTGTCCGGTCCGCCGCCGATGCCGACGGTCGGGATCGCCAGCTGCTCGGTGGCCTGGGCGGCCAGCTCGGCCGGGACGGCCTCCAGCACCACGGCGAAGGCGCCCGCCTGCTGGACGGCCTTGGCGTCGCGCAGCAGCTGGTGCGCCGCCTCGTCGCCGCGGCCCTGGACGGGGTAGCCGCCGAGGGCGTGCACGGACTGCGGGGTGAGGCCGATGTGGGCCATCACCGGGACGCCGGCCTCGACCAGCAGCTCGATCGAACGGGCGCTGCGCTCCCCGCCCTCCAGCTTGACCGCGCCGACCCCGGCCTCCTTCATCAGCCGGGCCGCGTTGTGCATGGCCTGCGCGGGGGACTCCTGGTACGAGCCGAACGGCAGGTCGGCGACGATCATGGCCCGTTCGGTGCCGCGGACGACGGCGGCGGAGAGCATCACCATCTGATCCATGGTCACCGGGACGGTGGTCTCGTAGCCGAGGTGGCAGTTGCCCGCCGAGTCGCCGACCAGCAGCACCGGGATGCCGGCCTCGTCGAACACGCCCGCGGTGAGGGCGTCGTAGGCGGTGAGCATCGACCACTTCTCGCCGCGCCGCTTGGCGGCGGCGAGGTCGCGGACGGTGACACGGCGGTTGGTGACCCCGCCGTAGAGGGTGGCGGTCGACGCCTGGTTCTGGGCAGGCGAAGGCGTAGAAGCGTTCATCGAACGGACTCCTGAAGGGTTGTCGTCTCGTGGCGCCGTACGGCGTCCCCGGATCACCTCCATGCTTGCACGCCCCGGCGCCCGCGCAAAGAGGGGTGCGGGCGTCCCGGTGCGATCCGGGACACACCGGGCACGCGGGTCATCCCCGCCGGGTGCGCCGGCGGACGCCGAATTTGCCTGCTCTTTACGAAACGGATTCGTCTCGTATCGTATCGCCCGTTACTCTGGTGCGGGGGGTTACGAGACGTATGCGGCTCGGAATGCCCGCCAGTGCCACACCACCACGGACGGGAAACACCCATGACCACCGCAGCCGCGCCACCCCGCGTGCCGGAAGCCATCCACCGTCGGCGCTGGGCGATCCTCGGCACCCTGCTGCTCGCCCTGCTCGTCGTCGTGCTCGACAACTCGATCCTCAACGTCGCGATGAAGACCATCGCGACGCCCGCGCCGGTCGGTCTCGGGGCCACCCAGAGCGACCTGGAATGGTCGATCAACTCCTACACCCTGGTCTTCGCCGGGCTGCTGTTCACCTCCGGCCTGCTCGGCGACCGGTTCGGCCGCAAGCGCGCGCTGCTGGCCGGCATGGTGGTCTTCGGCATCGCCTCGCTGCTGTCCGCGCTGGCCGCCTCGCCCGGTGAACTCATCGGCTACCGCGCCCTGATGGGTGTCGGCGGCGCGCTCGCGATGCCCGCCACGCTGGCGATCATCATGAACGTCTTCGAGCGCTCCGAGCAGCCCAAGGCGATCGGGATCTGGGCCGGCGCGGTCGGCCTGGCCATCGCCATCGGCCCGATCACCGGCGGCCTGCTGATCGAGCACTTCTGGTGGGGCTCGGTCTTCCTGATCAACGTCCCGATCGTGGTCGTCGCGGTGATCGCGATGGTGATCCTGGTCCCCGAGTCCAAGGACCCCAGCCCGGGCCGGATGGACCCGATCGGCGTGCTGCTGTCGATCGTCGGCCTGGTCTCGCTGATCTACGGCATCATCAAGGGCGGCGAGCTGGCCGACTTCACCGCGGTCGAGGCCTGGGCGCCGACCCTGGTCGGCGTGGTCGCGCTGGTCGCCTTCGTCTGGTTCGAGCGCCGCACCGCGTTCCCCGCGCTGGACGTCACCTGGTTCCGCAACAAGGTGTTCAGCGCGTCCGTGGTGGTCGTCGGCGTGATCTTCTTCGCGCTGATGGGCGTCTCGTTCTTCGGCGTCTTCTACATCCAGAGCGTGCGCGGCTACAGCGCCCTCCAGGCCGGTGTGCTGATGCTGCCGCTGGCCGCCGCCCAGCTGGTGTTCGCCCCGCGGGCCCGGCTGGTGGTCGACCGCTTCGGCGTCGCCGCCACCGCGACCTGCGGCATGCTGCTGGTCGCGGTCGGCTTCGTCGGCTACGTCGTGCTGACCGCCACCACCCCGATCTGGGTGCTGGTCGTGCTCGGCCTGGTGATGGGTGCCGGTATGGCGCACGTCATGCCGCCGGTCACCGTCGCGATCATGGCCTCGCTGCCCCGGGAGAAGGCCGGCGCCGGCTCGGCCGTCAACAACACCTTCCGCCAGGTCGGCGGCTCGCTCGGGGTCGCCGTGCTCGGCGCGGTGCTCTCCACCGTCTACCGCGACGGGATGGCCGACACCCTGACCCACCTGCCCGAGGGCCTGCGCGACAAGGCCGGCGAGTCGCTGGAGGCCACCCTGGCCATCGCCGACCGCATCCCCGGCGGCCAGGCGCTGATCGCCCCGGCGAACGACGCCTTCGTCCACGCCATGCACGTGGTGGCCTCGCTCTCGGCGGGCGTCTCGGTGATCGGGGCCGTCGTCGCCTGGTTCCTGTTGCCGCGCCGCTCGGCCGCCCCCGCCGGTCCGGCCGGCCCGGCCCCCGAACAGCGCGGCCAGGAGCGCGAGGCCGCGGCCGCGGAGGCCTGACCAGCGGCCGGGCCCACCGTGGCTGAGCGACAATGGCCCTGTCGCCCGGGTGCGCCCAGGGCGGCAGGGCCTCGGTCCGGGGCGGGCCCCCGCCGCGGACCCACCGAGGGACACCCCGCGGCGCCAGCGCCGCCGGGGAGAGCGAGGGAGAGACAGCGGGGATGAAGACGGACACGCCGACCGCCGACACCGGGCAGCACTGCGCGGAGGTGCGCCGTGGCCGGCCCCGGAGCGAGGCCGCCGAGCAGGCCATCTTCACGGCCGTCGAGGACCTGATGGCCGGCGGTACCGCGCTGTCCGAGCTCACCATCGAGGGCATCGCCGCCGCCGGCGGCGTCGGCAAGGCCACCATCTACCGGCGCTGGTCCAACAAGGAGGCCCTGCTGGTCGACGTGGTCAGCAGGCTGGAGGAGCCGCTGCCGGAGCCCACCGGCGCCGGCGCCCGGGCCGACCTGATCGCCCTGGTCGACCACGTCCGCCGGCGCGGCCTGGCCAAGCGCACCCGCTGGGTGCTCAAGGCGGCCCTCGGCCAGATGCAGACCCTGCCCGAGCTGTACTCCGCGTACCGGGAGCGGGTGATCAAGCCGCGCCGGGAGGTCGGGCTCCGCCTGATCGGCCAGGCCGTCGCCGAGGGCGTGATCCGCGACGACCTCGACCTGGAACTGCTCAACGACCTCCTGATGGGGCCGATCCTCTACCGCAGCATCCTGTGGGACGACTCCGACCTGGAGGACCCGGACCTGGCCCGCAAGCTGGTCGACTCCGTGCTCGAAGGCCTCGCACCCCGCTGACCGCCCGGCCCGACCCGGCCCGACCCGGCCCCGAACGTGGCCTCGCTCACCAAACCGGGCCACGCCGGAACCCGCTCAGCGGGACCGACGTCTGTCCCGGCATAGGCTGAGCCGGACATTCGATCAAACCGGCACCGGACCGGTGAACGCCCGCCCGACGACGGGCCGGACACCGGAGCGGCGACGGCACGAGCGACGGGAGCCACTACATGGCGCAGGCGGACAGGACCGAGCGGATCGCGGCCCCCGGGGGCGACGCCGACGGCCCGGCCCCCGCGGTGCGTCGCGGCGGCTTCCTCGGCCTGCGCCACTGGGGCCGGGACGCCCGCGGCAGCGGCACCTGGCGGCGCGGCCTGGTGGTCGCCGTGCTGGCCGTGCTCACCGCCGCACTGCTCGCCTTCCACGCCGAGGTGCCCAACAGCGTCGGCAACCTCGGCAGCCTGCTGGAGACCTTCCTGCCCTGGCTGGGCCTGGCCGTCCCGGTGCTGCTGGTACCCGCGCTGCTGCGCCGCTCCGCCACCGCGCTGCTCGCCCTGCTGCTGCCCGTCGTGCTCTGGGTCAACCTGTTCGGCGGGCTGCTGTCCGACAAGAGCGGCGGCAAGGGCGACTGGACGGTGGTCAGCCACAACGTCGCCGCCGCCAACACCGACGTGCCGGGCACCGTCCGCACCCTGGTGGACTCCGGCGCCCAGATCGTCGCCCTGCAGGAGCTGGCCGGCCGGCAGCTGCGCTCGTACGAGACCGGGCTCGCCGGCGCCTACCCGTACCACACCGTGGAGGGCACGGTCGGGCTCTGGTCGAAGTACCCGATCGAGGACGTCTCCCCGGTGGACCTCAAGATGGGCTGGACCAGGGCCTTCCGGGCCGAGGTCACCACCCCGCAGGGCCCGGTCGCCGTGTACGTGGCGCACCTGCCCTCGGTGCGGCTGAAGGCCGAGGGCGGCTTCACCGTCAACCAGCGGGACCTCAGCGCGCAGGCGCTCGGCAACGCGATCCAGGCCGAGCCGCTGAAGAAGGTCCTGCTGCTCGGCGACCTCAACGGCACCATGAACGACCGCAGCCTGGCGCCGGTCACCTCGCAGATGCGCTCGGCCCAGGGCGCCGCCGGCGACGGCTTCGGCTTCAGCTGGCCGGCGGCCTTCCCGATGGCGCGGATCGACCAGATCATGAGCAAGGGCGGGCTCACGCCGGTGGACTCCCGCACCCTGTCCCGGGACGGCAGCGACCACCTCGCGGTGGCCGCCACCTACCGGTACTCGGCGTAGCGGTCAGCCGCGCCGCCAGCGGTTGGTGATCGGCAGGCGGCGGTCCCGGCCGAAGTTCTTGGCCGAGACCTTCGGGCCCGGCGGGTACTGGCGCCGCTTGTACTCGGCGGTGTCGACCAGCCGGACCACCCGGTCCACCACGGCCGGGTCGAAGCCGTCCGCCACGATCGAGTCCCGGCCCTCGTCGCCTTCGATGTAGCGGGCCAGCACGCCGTCCAGCAGGTCGTAGTGGGGCAGCGAGTCGGTGTCCACCTGGTCCGGCCGCAGCTCGGCGGACGGCGGCTTGGTGATGGTGTGCTCCGGGATCGGCGGCACCTCGCCGCGCCGCACGGCCTCCTCGTTGCGCCAGCGGGCCAGCCGGAACACCAGTGACTTGTAGACGTCCTTGATGGGTCCGTAGGCGCCCACCGAGTCGCCGTACAGCGTCGAGTAGCCGACCGCCAGCTCGCTCTTGTTGCCGGGCGCGAGCACGATGTGCCCCTCCTGGTTGGAGATCGCCATCAGCAGGGTGCCGCGCAGCCGGGACTGGAGGTTCTCCTCGGCGAGGCCGGTCAGCTCGGTCGCCGCCAGGTAGGCGTCGAACATCGGGGCGATGGAGACGGTCCGCAGGGGCAGTCCGGTGCGGCGGGCCAGCTCGGCCGCGTCGTCCCGGGAGTGCTGGGAGGAGTAGCGGCTGGGCATCGAGACGCCGTGCACGTTCCGCGCGCCCACCGCGTCCACCGCGATCGCGGCCACCACCGCCGAGTCGATGCCGCCGGAGAGGCCGATCAGCACGGACGAGAAGCCGTTCTTGGTCACGTACGCCCGGGTGCCGGAGACCAGCGCGGCCCAGATCTCGGCCTCGTCGGACCGCCGCGGCGCCACCTCGGCGGTGAGCCGCTCGGCGGGGGCGGCCTGCGGTTCGCCGCCCAGCTCGGTGCGGACCAGGTGCAGCCCGTCGCTCAGCAGCAGTCCGTCGGTGTCGTCCCCCGCGGCGGCCGGCAGGTCGAGGTCCAGCACCAGCAGGTGCTCCTCGAACTGCGGGGAGCGGGCCAGGACTTCGCCGCCCGCGCCGACCACGATCGAGTCGCCGTCGAAGACCAGCTCGTCCTGGCCGCCGACCATGTTGACGTACGCCAG
Organism: Kitasatospora sp. NPDC054795; assembly: GCF_053611565.1. Classification (NCBI taxonomy): domain Bacteria; kingdom Bacillati; phylum Actinomycetota; class Actinomycetes; order Kitasatosporales; family Streptomycetaceae; genus Kitasatospora; species Kitasatospora sp. NPDC054795. The sequence goes on along the minus strand of NZ_JBSHAP010000045.1, from coordinate 43,218 downwards.
GGTGCAGCCCGCCTCGGCCGCCCGGCGGCGCACCAGCTCCAGCCGCTGGTCGTCCTTGTTCCGCTCGTACGGGGAGCCGTTGATCACCAGCAGCAGCCCGGCGCCGGCCTCGCGGGCGGCGGTGACCCGGCCGCCGTCCTGCCAGATGTCCTCGCAGACGGCCAGCGCGACGTCCACCCCGTGCAGCCGCAGCACCGGCAGCTGGTCGCCGGGGACGAACCAGCGGAACTCGTCGAACACGCCGTAGTTGGGCAGGTGGTGCTTGGCGAACCGGGTCACCACCTCGCCCCGGTGCAGCACCGCGGCGCAGTTCTGCGGGGAGCCGGCCGGACGGTTGAAGCGCGGCGAGGCGTGCTCGGAGCGCCCGAGGTAGCCGACCAGCACCGGGATCTCGCCCAGCCCCTCCGCGGCCAGGCGGCCGGCCAGCTCGACCAGCGCGGCGCGGGAGGCCTCGATGAAGGAGTGGCGCAGGGCGAGGTCCTCCACCGGGTACCCGGTGAGGGCCATCTCGGGGAAGGCGACCAGCTGCGCACCGGCCTCCGCGGCCCGCTTGGCCCAGCGCACCACCTCGTCGCCGTTGCGGGCGAGGTCACCGACCCAGGGGTCGATCTGGCTCAGGGCGAGACGGAGATTGGGCATGCCCCGAGTGTAATCGTCCAACTGACGCGATGTCCTGGGCGGGAGCCTGCGGCGGGGTCGGCGCTGCCGGGCCGGGCGGGGATCGGCCATGATGGGGGCAACCGCTTTACGAGGTCTTTCCACGGCCTCCGGGGCGTAACACGAGCGTAAAGAGCAGAGGTGAGACTGTCCCCATGGGCAAGCAGCAGCAGTTCGTGCTTCGGACGCTCGAAGAGCGTGACATCCGGTTCGTCCGGCTGTGGTTCACCGACGTGCTCGGGTTCCTGAAGTCGGTCGCGGTGGCGCCGGCCGAGCTGGAGCAGGCCTTCGAGGAGGGCATCGGGTTCGACGGCTCGGCGATCGAGGGCTTCGCCCGGGTGTACGAGTCCGACATGATCGCCAAGCCGGACCCGACCACCTTCCAGATCCTGCCGTGGCGCTCGGAGACCCCGGGCACCGCCCGGATGTTCTGCGACATCCTGATGCCGGACGGATCGCCGTCCTACGCCGACCCCCGGTTCGTGCTCAAGCGCACCCTGGAGAAGGCCTCCGAGCAGGGCTTCACCTTCTACACCCACCCGGAGATCGAGTTCTTCCTGCTGAAGAACCTGCCCGGCGACGGCACCCCGCCGATCCCCGCCGACCACTCCGGCTACTTCGACCACACCCCGCGGGGTGTGGGCCACGACTTCCGCCGACAGGCGATCACGATGCTGGAGTCGATGGGCATCTCGGTCGAGTTCTCGCACCACGAGGGCGCCCCCGGCCAGCAGGAGATCGACCTGCGCTACGCCGACGCGCTGTCCACCGCCGACAACATCATGACCTTCCGGCTGGTCATGAAGGAGGTCGCGCTGGAGCAGGGCGTGCACGCGAGCTTCATGCCCAAGCCGTTCTCCGAGCACCCCGGCAGCGGCATGCACACCCACGTCTCGCTGTTCGAGGGCGACCGCAACGCGTTCCACGAGTCCGGCGCCGAGTACCAGCTGTCCAAGGTCGGCCGGTCCTTCATCGCGGGCCTGCTGAAGCACGCCGCCGAGACCGCCGCCGTCACCAACCAGTGGGTGAACTCCTACAAGCGGATCTGGGGCGGCTCCCAGCGCACCGCCGGGGCCGGCGGCGAGGCGCCGTCCTACATCTGCTGGGGCCACAACAACCGCTCGGCGCTGATCCGGGTGCCGATGTACAAGCCGGGCAAGCAGGGCTCCACCCGGATCGAGGTCCGCTCCCTGGACACCGGCTGCAACCCGTACCTCGCCTACGCCGTCACCCTCGCGGCCGGCCTGAAGGGCATCGAGGAGGGCTACGAGCTCCCGCCCGGCGCCGACGACGACGTGTGGGCGCTGTCCGACTCCGAGCGCCGCGCCCTCGGCATCCAGCCGATGCCGCAGAACCTCGGCGAGGCCATCGACCTGATGCAGCGCAGCGAACTCGTCGCCGAGACCCTCGGCGAGCACGTCTTCGACTTCTTCCTCAGGAACAAGCGCCAGGAGTGGGAGGAGTACCGCTCCGAGGTGACGCCGTTCGAGCTGCGGAAGAACCTCCAGGTGCTGTGAGCGGGTGACGGCCGCTCAAACCCCCGTCGGCCCGCTGTCGCCCAGGAGGGCGGCAGCGGGCCCTGCTATGGAGTGGACCTGTGACGGAATCGCCGCACCGGTGGCGGAATGTGATGCTTATGTGACGGAGAGTTGTGGTCCGACCGGCCTGCTCGTCCGTCCATCCTGAAAGAGGATCACATGATCTCCTCCGTCAGTCGCGCCTCCGCCACCCGCCTGCTCCTCCGCCGGACCTGCGTCGCGGGCGCCGCCGTCGCCGCCGTCGCCGGCCAACTGCTGGCCGCCCCGACCACCGCAGACGCCCGTGGTTCGGGCACGGCCTCCGGGCCGGAGGCGGGAGTCCAGCACGCCCGGCACGGCCAGCCCGCCCAGCGCGCCAAGCAGCGGGCCACCACGATCGCCGAGAACCAACTGCCGTTCACCACCCGCTTCGAGGGCGACTTCCACGGCTCCGTCACCCGGATCAGCAACTCCCTGATGACCTGCGACGAGACCAAGGCGCCGCTCGACCCGGAGCAGCCGCCCTGCCTGGACGCCCGCAAGGGCCTCGGCACCAGGCCGATCAACAACAAGTACGAGATGAAGTACATCAACATCGACCCGGGCTCGGTCGGCCCGCTCGGTGACGCGATCTACTCCGCCAGCTCCGCCGACCTCGGCCTGATCGACGGCTCCCGGGTCAAGTACGCCCGGCTGTACTGGGGAGGCACCCGCGGCATCGACGACGTCGTGCTGCCGGAGAACCAGATCGACGAGGTGTACCTGAAGGTCCCGGGCGAGCCCCAGTACCGCAACATCGCCAACGACCAGCCCTCCATCGGCTACATCACCACCGACGTGGAGAGCAGCTACCAGGCCTCCGCCGACATCACCGACCTGGTCAGGCAGGCCGGCAACGGCACCTACACCGTCGCCAACATGGACTCGGTGGTGAAGCCGCACAGCTGGGGCGGCTGGACGATCGTGGTCGCCTACGAGAACGAGTGCAAGCCCTACCGGCACGTCCACCTGTGGGACGGCTTCCGGGTCGAACTGCCCGACAGCCCGCCGCGCGAGTTCGACCTCACCGGGCTCAGGACCCCGGCCGCCGGCCCGGTGGAGGGCAAGCTCGGCTTCGTGGTCTACGACGGCGACCTCAAGTGGACCGGCGACACCCTCGCCATCAAGTCCACCAACGGCCCCCTGGCGCTCTTCTCGGACCTCAACCACGCCTCCAACGACGCGTTCAACTCCACCATCGAGGAGCTCACCCCGGCCGACCAGTTCGTCCGCACCCCGTACAACCGCAACAACTTCGGCTACGACTCCAACCGCTGGGACATCTCGCCGTTCCTGCGCAACGGGGACACCGACATCAAGGTGCTGTTCGACACCGACAAGGACGGCTACGACCTCGGCGTCTTCTACGCCTACGTCAACCTGGACGGCTCCACCGAGGGCTGATCCCCCGTCGCACCACGGCGCCGCGCAGCAGCCGCTCGCAGGGGCGCTCCACCCAGCGGTACAGCACGCCCGCGGCGGCCAGCGAACCGCCGGCCAGCAGCAGCCAGACACCGAGCGTCGCGGCCCCCGGCGCCGGGCGGCCCTGGACGGACAGCCAGCAGCGGATGCCGATCTCGTGCACCAGGTACCAGGCGAACGACCACTCGCCGAGCCGGACGGCCGTGCGGCCCGCCAGCGGCCGGGGCGGGCACCCGGCGGCGTCGCGCCGGGCGGCGGCCGCCAGCAGGGCCGCGAACAGCGGCGCGGGGAGCAACTGGGAGGCACTGTACGGGCCGTACCAGAGGGCGTCCGGGACGGCGGCGTGCCAGGGGACCAGCAGCAGGTGCCAGAGCGCCACGGCGGCGGCCGCCGGCAGGAGCCCCGACCGCGCCGACCGCACCCGGGGGAGCGCGCCGTGCCGCACGGCCAGGCCGGTGACCACGCCGAGGACGAACTGCGGGGTCCGGGTCAGCGGCAGATAGTCCAGCAGCCAGCCGCGCACCGTCGGGTCGGCGGGCAGCAGGGCGCCGGCCGCCCAGAGCACCGGGCCGAGCGCGGTGCACAGGGCCGCGAGCGGCAGCCAGGCGCGCCGGCGCGGGGCCAGCAGACGCAGCAGCGGCGGGAACAGCAGATAGAACCAGGCCTCGGCGCCCAGCGACCAGGAGGCCGGGTTGCCGCCGTAGACGGTGGGCAGCGCCCACGGGTGCACCAGCGCCAGCGACCAGAGCGCGGCCACCACCGGAAGCACCGCGCCGATCGCCGCGTCCGCGCCCAGGGACAGCACGGTGGTCAGCAGGTGCAGCGGCCAGATCCGGGCGAAGCGGCGGCGGGCGAAGGCCAGGGCCCCGGCCGGGGCGGGCGAGGCCCCGTACGTCCAGGCCAGCACGAAGCCGGAGAGCACGAAGAAGAACGTCACACCCGAACGGCCGTACCAGGCGAGCGGGCCGAGCACCGGAAGCGTGCCCACCTTGTGGGAGAGGTGGTAGACCACCACCAGCAGGGCAGCCCAGAAGCGCAGCCCGGTGAGCGAGGGCAGGCGGGCGGGGCCGGTCGTGGGCATCGGCGCTCCGGGGGAAGGGGCGGGGCCGCGGGCAGCGCCGCGGCGACCGGCTGAACGAGCGCGGCCGGGACGAGGTCACGCCTACGGCGGTCGAGGGGCCGGCCGTGTCCACCCGGCGGGCGCGTCCGGCGGCGGGCACCGGGGGCGCGTAGCCTGCTAGGGCCCGCGGCTCGGACCCGGCAGGGATCCGGGGGCGGGTCCTGAGGACGCGGGTGCGAGGGCGGTCCTCGGACGGACGGAGGGGTCGATGGCGGTCGAGGAGCAGCGGGCCGGGAGCCGGGTCAGCCGGCCGGAGAACCGGCTGGTCCGGCGCGGGTTCACCGACCCGGCGCGGGCGGTACGGCTGCTGGAGGGCCCCGGGCTGGAGGGCCTGGCCGACGACCCGCTGCTGCTGGACGCGCTCGGTGCCACCGCCGACCCCGACCTCGCGCTGCTCGGCCTGGCCCGGCTGCTGGAGGCCGCCGACGAGGCCGACCGGCACACCCTGCGCGACACCCTCACCACCTCCAAGCCGCTGCGCGACCGGCTGCTCGGCGTGCTCGGCGTCTCCACCGCGCTCGGCGACCACCTGGCCCGGCACCCGCACGACTGGCACGTGCTGGTCACCTTCGAACTGCGCGACATGCACCCGGGCCCGGAGGACTTCCGCCGGGCCCTCGCCGAAGGCGTCCGGGACGACGCCCGCGGCCCCGCCAACGCGCTGCGCGTCGCCTACCGCCGCTGCCTGCTCGCCATCGCCGCCCGCGACCTCACCGGTACCACCGACCTCGCGCAGACCGCCGCCGAACTCGCCGACCTGGCCGGTGCCACCCTCCAGACCGCCCTCGACCTCGCCGCCGAGCAGGACCCGGAGGCCGCCGCGGCCTGCCGGCTCGCCGTGATCGGCATGGGCAAGTGCGGCGGCCGCGAGCTCAACTACGTCTCGGACGTGGACGTGGTCTTCGTCGCCGAGCCGCGCGAGGGCGTGGACGAAGCGGAGGCGATCAGGGCCGCGACCCGGCTGGCCGCCGCCCTCACCCGGCTGTGCGCGGACACCACCGGCGAGGGAACGATCTGGCCGGTGGACGCCAACCTGCGCCCCGAGGGGCGCAACGGCCCGCTGGTGCGCACCCTCGCCAGCCACCTCGCCTACTACCAGCGCTGGGCCAAGACCTGGGAGTTCCAGGCGCTGCTCAAGGCCCGCCCGGTCGCCGGGGACGCGGAACTCGGCGCCGCGTACGTCGAGGCGCTCGCCCCGATGGTCTGGCAGGCCGCCGCCCGGGAGAACTTCGTCGCCGACGTGCAGCAGATGCGCCGCCGGGTGGTCGACTCCATCCCGGCCACCGAGCTGGACCGCCAGCTCAAGCTCGGCCCGGGCGGGCTGCGCGACGTCGAGTTCTCCGTACAGCTGCTCCAGCTGGTGCACGGCCGCACAGACCCGGCGCTGCGCAGCGGCAACACCCTGGAGGCGCTGGCCGCCCTCTCCCGGGGCGGGTACGTGGGCCGGGCGGACGCCGCCTCGCTGGACGCCGCGTACCGCTTCCTGCGTTCGCTGGAGCACCGCATCCAGCTGTACCGGCTGCGCCGCACCCACCTGATGCCCACCGCCGACGAGGACCTGCGCCGGCTGGCCCGCTCGCTGGCGGCGCTGATCAACGACGACACCCGCGCCGACCCGGTGGCCGCGCTGCAGCGCGAGTGGAAGCGGCACGCGATGGAGGTCCGGCGGCTGCACGAGAAGCTGTTCTACCGGCCGCTGCTGGACGCCGTCGCCGAACTGCCGCAGGGCGCCACCGGGCTGAGCCCGGACGCGGCCCGGGCCCGGCTGGAGGCGCTGGGCTACGCGGACCCGGCGGCCGCGCTGCGGCACCTCGGCGCGCTCGCCTCCGGGGTGAGCCGCAAGGCCGCGATCCAGCGGACCCTGCTGCCGGTGCTGCTCGGCTGGTTCGCCGAGTCCGCCGACCCGGACGCCGGGCTGCTCAATTTCCGCCAGGTCTCCGACGCGCTCGGCCGCACGCCCTGGTACCTGCGGCTGCTGCGGGACGAGAGCGCCGCCGCCGAGCAGCTGGCCCGGGTGCTGTCGGCCGGCCGGCTCGCCCCCGACCTGCTGCTGCGCGCCCCCGAGGCGGTGGCCATGCTGGGCGATCCGCGCGGCCTGGAGCCGCGCGGCCGGGCGGCGCTGCAGTCGGAGGTGCTGGCCGCCGTCGGCCGGGCCGGGTCCACCCACGCCGCGGTGGCCGCCGCCCGTTCGGTGCGCCGCCGGGAGCTGTTCCGCACCGCCGCGGCGGACGTGCTCGGGCGGCTCGGGGAGGACCCCGCCGAGGCGCTGGACACCGCGGGGGAGGCGCTCACCGCGCTCAACGCCGCCACCCTGGGCGGCGCGCTGCGCGCCTGCGTCGCCGGGTGGGAGGCCGAGCACGGGGATCTGCCGACCCGGATCTCGGTGATCGCGATGGGCCGCTTCGGCGGCCACGAACTGGGCTACGGCTCGGACGCGGACGTGCTCTTCGTCCACGAGCCGCTGCTGGGCTCGCTGGAGGAGGAGGCGGCCCGGGCCGCCCAGGCGGTCTGCCACGAGCTGCGTACCCAGCTGGGCGCGCCCTCCACCGAGCCGCCGCTGCTGGTCGACGCGGACCTGCGGCCGGAGGGCCGCAGCGGCCCGCTGGTGCGCACCCTGGCCTCGTACGCGGCCTACTACCGGCGCTGGTCGCACGCCTGGGAGAGCCAGGCGCTGCTGCGGGCCGAGCCGGTGGCCGGGGACGAGGAGCTGGGCGCGCGGTTCCGCCGGCTGATCGACCCGCTGCGCTTCCCCGGCGGCGGGGTGCCGGAGCGGGACCTGGTGGAGATCCGCCGGATCAAGGCGCGGATCGAGGCCGAGCGGCTGCCGCGCGGGGCCGACCCGACCACCCACACCAAGATCGGCCGGGGCGGGCTGGCGGACGTCGAGTGGACGGTGCAGCTGCTGCAGCTCCGGCACGGGCACGAGCTGCCGGCCCTGCGCACCACCCGGACCAGGGCGGCACTGGCGGCCGCCGCGCAGGCCGGGCTGGTCGGGTCGGAGGACGCCGAGGTGCTGGACGCGGCCTGGGTGCTGGCCTCCCGGGTGCGGGCGGCGGTGATGCTGGTGCGCGGCCGGCCCGGGGACAGCTTCCCGGGGGAGGCCCGGGAGCTGGCCGGGGTGGCCCGCTACCTCGGGTACGGCTCCGGGCACAGCGGCGAGCTGCTGGACGACTACCGGCGGATCACCCGGCGGGCCCGGGGTGTGGTGGACCGGCTGTTCTACGGCTCCGGCTGACGGGCACGCGAAAGGGGCCCCGTGCGGGGCCCCTTCGACGTTCCGGGCGGCCGGCGTGCGGGCCGGCGCGGCGCCGCTAGCGGCGTGCGCTGCTGACCGCGGGTTCGCTCCACTGCTCGGGCACGGTGACCGGCTGCTCGGCCGGCGTCTCCCGGGCGGGCACCCTGGGCAGCTTGTAGACCCACTCGTGGTAGAGCCAGCGGGCGGCGAGGAAGCCCACGGCCAGGCAGAGCTCGCCGCCGACGGCGTCCATCCAGAAGTGGTTGGCGGTGGAGACGATGACCACCAGGGTGGCGGCGGGGTACAGCAGGCCGAGCACCCGGACCCACGTCCGGCGGGCCAGGAAGAAGATCGCCAGGCCGCACCACATCGACCAGCCGATGTGCATCGAGGGCATGGCCGCGTACTGGTTGGAGACGTGCGCGGCGGGCCCGGAGGCCATCGAGCCCCAGGTCCCGTGGACCTTCACGGTGTCGATGAAGCCGCCGTCGGTCATCAGCCGGGGCGGGGCCAGCGGGAAGAAGTAGAAGCCGACCAGGGCGATCCCGGTGGTCACGAACAGCACGGTGCGGGCCGCGACGTAGCGCCCGGGGTGGCTGCGGTAGAGCCAGACCAGCACGCCGATCGTGATCACGAAGTGCAGCGTCGCGTAGTAGTAGTTCATCCCGGTGATGAGCCACCCGACGCTGTCCACGGCGTGGTTGATCGAGCGCTCGACGGCGATGCCGAGGTGCTGTTCCAGGTCCCAGATCCAGCGCGTGTGCTTCTGGGCTATCGCTTCCTGTTCGGGAACCGCGTTGCGCACGATCGAGTAGATCCAGTAGCTGATCCCGATCAGCGCCAGTTCGAACCAGATCCGCGGTCTGGCCGGTGACCGGCGCTGGGCGCCGATGCGGCCGCGCAGGACGGCGGTACGGGACTGTGCGGCACGGGTGGCTCCATCGGGCAGGCGGCCGGGGAGGGCCTTCGCTGCCTCGGAACCGCCACCACTGGCCGCGTCGGCGCGCCCGGCGTCGCCTCGCTGGATCTCGGTCGGTTCCCCCATGGACGGCAAGTCTGCCAGACCGCTCGTAGCCGTCCGCTCATCCTCTGGAAGTGGATTCTTCACCGGCTGTCCCCCTTGAGGGCTAGGGGCCGGCGCCCACCGGGGTAGGGGGTGCTCTGGGGTTCGGTGCGTACCGGTGGGACGGACATACGTCCCATTGTCACGCCCGTCGCTCCGAGGAAGTAATCGGGGTGGTCGGAGACGGTCGCCCAACTGGAATTTCCCGGCCACGAAACGGTTTCAGCATCTTGCTGAAACATATTGCAGGCCGCTAGCTTCCTGGGAAAATCGATCGCCCCTTCCCCTAAGGGAGCCCTCAGTGGCCGATGCCCCGCTCCGTCCCCGACGGAGCACCGCCCGACGAACCACCGGCCGCCGCAGACCGCCGGGCCGCACCGCCGTCCTGCTGGCCGCCGCACTGACCGCCGCCACCCTCGGCGGCGCCCCCGCGGCTTTCGCCGCCGCCCCGCCGGCCCCGCCCTCGGACGCCGCGCTGGCGGCCACCGCCGGGCGGCACGACCTCACCCGCGAACAGTTCTACTTCGTCCTGCCCGACCGCTTCGCCAACGGCGACGCCGCCAACGACAGCGGAGGCATCACCGGCGGGCGGCTGGAGAACGGCTTCGACCCCGCCGACAAGGGCTTCTACCACGGCGGCGACCTCGCCGGGCTGATCCAGCGGCTCGACTACGTCCAGAACCTCGGCACCACCGCGATCTGGATGGCCCCGATCTTCAAGAACAAGCCCGTGCAGGGCAGCGGGGCCGACGCCTCGGCCGGGTACCACGGCTACTGGATCACCGACTTCACCCAGGTCGACCCGCACTTCGGCACCAACGAGCAGCTCAAGGAGCTGATAGCCAAGGCGCACGCCCGCGGCATCAAGGTCTTCTTCGACGTCATCACCAACCACACCGCCGACGTCGTCGACTACGCCGAGAAGCAGTACGGCTACCGCTCCGCCGGCGCCTACCCGACGCTCGACGCGGACGGGAACCCGGTGGACGAGACCGCCGTCGCCGACGCGGGAGCCCCCTGGCCGCGGACCACCAAGGACTCCTTCCCCTACACCCCGGTCTTCCGCTCCCCGGCCGACGCCGGGGCCAAGACCCCGTCCTGGCTCAACGACCCGGCGCTCTACCACAACCGGGGCGACTCGACCTTCGTCGGCGAGTCCGCCACCGAGGGCGACTTCAGCGGCCTGGACGACCTCGACACCCAGAACCCCAAGGTGGTGAAGGGCTTCGAGAAGGTCTACCAGCAGTGGGTCAGGGACGCCGGCGTGGACGGCTTCCGGATCGACACCGTCAAGCACGTCAACATGGCCTTCTGGCAGCAGTGGGCGCCCGCGCTCAAGGACTTCGCCGCCAAGCAGGGCAACAAGAAGTTCTTCATGTTCGGCGAGGTCTACTCCGGAGACCCGGCGGTCACCTCGCCGTACGTCACCAAGGGCAGGCTCCAGGCCACCCTGGACTTCCCGTTCCAGGGCGCGGCCCGCTCCTACGTCTCCCAGGGCGGCTCGGCGCGCGGCCTCGCCGACGTCTACGGCCAGGACTACCGCTACACCGGCGCCGACACCGACGCGTACGAGCTGCCGACCTTCCTCGGCAACCACGACATGGGCCGCTTCGGCTCCTTCCTGCTCGCCGACAACCCGGGCGCCGACGACGCCACGCTGCTGAAGAAGGACCGGCTCGGCAACGAGCTGCAGTTCCTCACCCGCGGCCAGCCCGTCGTCTACTACGGCGACGAGCAGGGCTTCACCGGCGCGGGCGGCGACAAGGACGCCCGGCAGGACCTGTTCGCCTCGAAGACGGCCTCCTACAACGGCGACCGGGTGCTCGGCGGACCCTCCGGCCCGGCCGACCGCTACGGGCAGGGCGGCGAGCTCTACCAGGGCATCGCCGGGCTGGCCCGGCTGCGCCGGGACAACCCGGCACTGGCCGACGGCGCCCAGGTCGAGCGGTACGCCGCCGACGGCGCGGGCGTGTACGCCTTCTCCCGGATCGACGCCGGGCAGCAGGTCGAGTACCTGGTCGCGGTCAACAACGCCGCCGAGGCGAAGACCGTCACCCTGGACACCTTCTCGGCCGGAACGGGCTTCGACCTGATCTACCCGTCCGCGGGGGACCGGATCACCAGCGGTGCCGACCGCAAGGTGACCGTCACCGTGCCGGCGCTGTCCTCCGTGGTGTTCAAGGCGGGCGCCCGGCTCGCGGCCGTCGGCCCGGCTCCGCAGCTCGCGGTGCAGCCGCCGGCGGACGGTTCGAGCGGACTCGTCACGGTCGGTGCGAAGGTCGACGGCGGTGGCTTCGACCGGGTGAGCTTCGCCGCCCAGGTCGGCAACGGGCCCTGGCAGACCCTCGGCACGGCCGACAACGGCGTGTACAAGGTCACCCAGGACCTCGGCGCCGTCGCCCCCGGCACGGTGGTCCGCTACAAGGCCGTCGTGCAGGACCCCGGCGGCCACCTGCGCTCCGCCACCGGGAGCTTCACCACCGGCGCCCCCGCACCGAAGCCGGCGCCCACCGCGGGCTCCCGCCCGTACGCCGTCGTCCACTACAACCGGCCGGACGGCGACTACGACGGCTGGAACCTCTACGCCTGGGGCGACCTCGCCGACGGCGAGGCCACCCCGTGGCCGGCCGGGCACCCCTTCACCGGGCGGGACGCGTACGGCGCCTTCGCCTACGTGCGGCTGAAGCCCGGCGCCTCGGACGTCGGGTTCGTCGTGGAGAAGGACGGCGTCAAGGACGTCGACGCCGACCGGCACCTCGACGTCGGCAGCACCGGGGAGGTGTGGCTCAAGCAGGGCGACCCGGCCGTGCGCACCGCCGACCCCGGCCCGGGCAACACCCAGCCCGCGAACACCGCCGTCATCCACTACAACCGGGCCGACGGCGACTACGACGGCTGGGGACTGCACGACTGGACCGGCGCGGCCACCCCGACCGACTGGGGCAAGCCGCTGGCGCCGGTGCGCCGCGACGCCTTCGGCGCCGTCTTCGAGGTGCCGCTGGCCCCCGGGGCGACCAGCCTCAGCTACATCCTGCACAAGGGCAACGACAAGGACCTGCCCGCCGACCAGTCGCTGGACCTCGCCGTCAACGGCAAGGAGGTCTGGATCCTCGGCGGCCGCGAGGGCTACCTGCTGCCGCAGAACCCGGCCGCCTCCGCGCAGATCGACCTCACCGGGGCCAAGGCCCAGTGGATCGACGCGAGGACCGTCCTCGTCCCGGCGAACTACGGCGCGGGCGACGAGGCCCTGGCCGGCGGCACCAGCGCCCAGCTGGTGTACGACCCGGCCGGCGGCATCAAGGCCGACAAGGGCGTGCTGACCAAGCCCGGCCAGTGGCTGCGGCTCACCCCGGTCAAGGGCGGGCCGACCGACGCCCAGAAGGCGAAGTACCCGCACCTGGCGGGCTACCGGGCCTTCACCGTGGACGGCCGGGACGCCGCCCGCGTCCCGGCCGCGCTGCGCGGCCAGCTGCTGTTCACCGAACACCTGCCCAGCGGCGCCGTCCTGGCCGCCACCGGGGTGCAGATCCCGGGCGTGCTGGACGACCTGTACGCCGGGCGGACCGGCAAGGTGGACTTCGGGCCGGCCCACTACAACGGCAAGGTGGCGCTGTCGCTGTGGGCGCCGACCGCGCAGGAGGTTTCCGTCCAGGTCTTCGACAGCGCCACCGGGGGCACCCCGAAGACGCTGCCGCTGAAGCTCGACGACGAGACCGGGGTGTGGGAAGTCGTCCGTGACAAGCGCGAGCTGGACGGCAAGTACTACCTGTACCAGGTGAAGGTCTGGGCTCCCTCGACCCAGCAGCTGGTGGTCAACACCGTCACCGACCCGTACTCGGTGGCACTGTCCACCGACTCCCGGCGCAGCCTGGTCGCCGACCTCGACGCCAAGGAGCTCAAGCCCGCGGGCTGGGACGACCACGCCCGCCCGCAGGCCGTCCCGCCCGCGCAGCAGCAGATCCAGGAGCTGCACGTCCGGGACTTCTCGGTGGAGGACCCCACCGTCCCGGCCGCCGAGCGCGGCACCTACCTGGCGTTCACCGAGTCGAACTCGGCCGGCATGCGGCACCTGCGGGAGCTCGCCGACGCCGGGGTGACCACGATCCACCTGCTGCCGACCTTCGACATCGCCACCGTCCGGGAGAACCGGGCCGACCAGAAGCTGCCGGCCTGCGACCTCAAGTCCCTTCCCCCGGAAGGCCCGAAGCAGCAGGAGTGCGTGGCGGCCGTCGCCGCCGACGACGCGTACAACTGGGGCTACGACCCGCTGCACTACAACGTGCCGGAGGGCTCCTACGCCACCGACCCCGGGGGGACGGCGCGCACCGTGCAGTTCCGGCAGATGGTGCAGGCGATGCACGCGGCCGGGCTGCGGGTGGTGCTCGACGTGGTCTACAACCACACCGCGGCCGCGGGCCAGGCCGAGCACTCGGTGCTGGACAAGGTGGTCCCCGGCTACTACCAGCGGCTCGACGCCGACGGCAAGGTGACGACGGACAGCTGCTGCGCCGACACCGCGCCCGAGCACGCCATGATGAACCGGCTGGTGGTCGACTCGGTGACGCTGTGGGCGCGCGAGTACAAGGTGGACGGCTTCCGCTTCGACCTGATGGGCCTGGACCCGAAGTCCACCATGCTGGACGTGCAGTCCGCGCTGCGGAGGATGACGCCGGACTCGGACGGCGTGGACGGGAAGAACGTCTTCCTGTACGGCGAGGGCTGGAACTTCGGCGCGGTCGCCGACAACGCCCGGTTCGAGCAGGCCACCCAGGCCAACATGGCCGGCACCGGCATCGCCACCTTCGACGACCGGATCCGGGACGCCGCCCGCGGCGGCAACTTCATGCTGAACTCCGCCCCGCAGCAGGGCTTCGCCTCGGGCCTGTTCACGGACCCGAACGGCTCGGCCGCGAACGGCACCCCGGAGGAGCAGAGGGCCCGGCTGCTGCACGGGATGGACCAGCTGAAGGTCGGGCTGACCGGCAACCTGGCCGGCTACTCCTTCACCGACAGCTCCGGAAAGTCCGTCACCGGCGCCCAGGTCGACTACAACGGCGCCCCGACCGGGTACGCGGCGAAGCCCGGCGAGGCGGTGGAGTACGTGGACGCCCACGACAACACCGACCTCTTCGACGCCCTCGCGTACAAGCTGCCGACCGGCACCGCGCCCGCCGACCGGGCCCGGATGCAGGCGCTCGCGCTCTCGCTGACCGCGCTCACCCAGGGCGCGGGCTTCGCCCAGGCCGGCAGCGACCTGCTGCGCTCCAAGTCGCTCGACTCCAACTCCTACGACTCGGGGGACTGGTTCAACGCGATCCACTGGGACGCCGCGGACGGCAACGGCTGGGGCCGCGGCCTGCCGATGGCGAAGGACAACCAGGAGCAGTGGACGGCCGCGCGGTCCCTGCTGGCGAACCCGAAGCTGACGGTGGGGGCGGCCGACATCCGGGCGGCCTCGGCGCAGTATCAGGAGTTCCTGCGGATCAAGCGGTCCTCGCCGCTGTTCTCGCTGCCGAGCCTGGCCGCCGTCCAGCAGCGGCTCTCCTACCCGCTCTCCGGCACCGCCGGTGAGACGCCCGGGGTGATCACCCTGCACCTGGACGGCACCGGGCTGCCGGGGGCGGAGAAGGGCATCACGGTGGTCTTCAACGCCACCCCCGCGGCGCAGGCGCAGACCGTGCCGGCCCTGCGGGGCACCGGCCAGGCGCTGCACCCCGTCCAGGCGGGCGGGGCGGACCGGGTGGTGCAGCGGTCCGGCTTCGACGCCGCGACCGGCACCTTCACCGTGCCGGGCCGCACCGTGGCGGTGTTCGTCCAACACTGATTCGTACACTGCGACAACTCCCGGGCTCCGTACCACTGTTCAGGTGGTGCGGGGCCCGGCTCCGGTTCGGGGACGGCAAGGTTCCGTTCCGGACGCACAATGGCCGGAAACCGTTGATAGCACGGCCTGAACTGTGATGTGCCGGGTCTGCCGGGCGCCGGCGGCCGCTCTCCGCGGGGAGAAGCGGCCCTGAGTGCTGGTCACCGACCGTCGGCAGTGATCGAACTTTGTCCGGAGCATGAAAACCGTGTTCACGAGTTCGCCACGGGGTAACACAACTGACGAACCGTCCTGCATACGGTTTCGGTAATGAATCGGCCAATCCGTGGCATGCATCTGTCATTAACCGCTCGGTAGCTGCCACGATTCCCCCGGCTGTAGACGAGGGGACCCCACCCCCCGGTGCAGCTGTTCCAGTTCAGGTGCAGCGCGTCCCGACCCTGCAAACGAGTTGTGAGCAACGCATCCGCACTCCCGTCGCACCCGGCGGGGGCCCCCACTGCGCCGCAACCGCGGCCCAGGTTTCTCTCCACCGTGCGCGACCCAGCGCCGGTCGGAAAAGGAGTCCGCATGTCCCGTTACGCTCACGCCCGGAAGGCGGCGGTTGTCATGGCCGCCTCCACCGCGCTGCTGGTCACCGGCATACCGGTGATCGCCCAGGCGGCCACGCCGGACGCGCCGGCCGCCGTCGCGGCCCAGCAGGCGAGCCGCGCCCAGCTGATCTCCGTCGCGAACCAGCAGACCGCCTCCCTCGCCCAGACCCTGGGCCTGAGCGGCACCGAGAAGCTGGTCACCAGGGACGTCATCCAGGACGCGGACGGCACCCGCCACCTGCGGTACGAGCGCACCCTCGACGGACTGCCCGTCCTGGGTGGGGACCTGGTGGTGCACCAGGCGCCCACCGGTGCGACCAAGAGCGTTGACCGGGCCAGCACCGCCTCGCTGAGCGGTGTGAGCACCACGCCGAAGCTGGCCGCGCCGGCCGCGCAGAGCGCCGCGCTCGCCGCCGAGTCGGGCACCGCGGTCGACACCGCGCCGCGCCTGGTGGTCTGGGCCGGGGACAACAGCCCCCGTCTGGCCTGGGAGACCGTCGTCTCCTCCACCAAGTCGGACGGCACCCCGAGCAAGATGCACGTCGTCACCGACGCCACCAGCGGCCAGGTCATCCAGCAGTGGGACGGCATCGAGACCGGCTCCGGCAAGGGCGTCTTCGTCGGCAACGTCACCATCGGCACGACCCAGTCGGGCTCGACGTTCCAGATGAAGGACACCACCCGCGGTGGGATGTACACCACCAACCTGAACCACGGGACCTCGGGCACCGGCACGCTGTACAGCAAGGCGACCGACACCTGGGGCGACGGCACCGTCAACAACGGCGAGTCCGCCGCGGTCGACGCCCACTTCGGCGTCGCGGCCACCTGGGACTACTACAAGAACACCTTCGGCCGCAACGGCATCCGCAACGACGGTGTCGGCGCCTACAGCCGCGTCCACTACGGCAACAACTACGTGAACGCGTTCTGGGACGACTCCTGCTTCTGCATGACGTACGGCGACGGCAGCAACAACACCGCGCCGCTCACCGAGCTGGACGTCGCGGGCCACGAGATGAGCCACGGCGTCACCGCGGCCACCGCCAACCTGACCTACTCGGGCGAGTCCGGCGGCCTCAACGAGGCCACCTCGGACATCTTCGGCACCATGGTCGAGTTCTCCGCCAACATCCCCACCGACAACCCCGATTACCTGATCGGTGAGTTGATCAACATCAACGGCGACGGCACCCCGCTGCGCTACATGGACAAGCCGTCCAAGGACGGTGCCTCGGCCGACTACTGGTCCTCCACCGTCGGCAACAAGGACGTCCACTACTCCTCCGGCGTCGCCAACCACTTCTTCTACCTGCTGTCCGAGGGCAGCGGCGCGAAGGTCATCAACGGCGTCAGCTACGACTCGCCGACCCAGGGCAACATCTCGGTCACCGGCATCGGCCGGGACAAGGCCGCGGCCGTCTGGTACCGCGCGCTGACCACCTACATGACCTCCAGCACCAACTACGCCGCGGCGCGCATCGCGACGGAGAAGGCGGCCACCGACCTGTACGGCGCCGGCAGCGCCGAGCTGACCGCGGTCAGCACCGCCTGGGCGGGCGTCAACGTCGGCACCGCGCCCAGCGGCGGCGTCACCGTCACCAACCCGGGCAACCAGTCCACCGCCGTCGGCGGTGCGGTGAACCTCCAGGTCAGCGCCACCGGCGGCACCGCCCCGCTGACCTACACCGCGACCGGCCTGCCCACCGGGCTGTCGATCTCCTCCTCCGGCGCGATCACCGGTACCGCCTCCACCGCGGGCACCTACAACGTGACCGTCACGGCGAAGGACGCGGCCGGCAAGACCGGCAGCACCAGCTTCACCTGGACCGTCTCCACCGGTGGCGGCAGCTGCACCCCGGCGCAGCTGCTGGGCAACGCGGGCTTCGAGACGGGCACCGCCACCCCGTGGACGGCGTCCAGCGGCGTGGTGGACAACAGCTCCTCGCAGGCGGCCCACGGCGGCTCCTGGAAGGCGTGGATGAACGGCTACGGCTCGACCCACTCGGACTCGCTGTCGCAGACGGTGAGCATCCCGTCGGGCTGCAAGGCGACGCTGAGCTTCTGGCTGCACATCGACACCGCCGAGTCGGGCAGCACCGCGTACGACAAGCTGACCGTCTCGGTCAACGGCACCGCGCTGAAGACCTACTCCAACGTGGACGCCGCGGCCGGCTACCAGCAGCGCACCTTCGACCTGTCGGCCTACGCGGGCCAGACGGTCACCGTGAAGTTCGCCGGGACCGAGGACGCCTCGCTCCAGACCAGCTTCGTGATCGACGACACCTCCGTCCAGACCGGCTGACCCCGGGCCGGCTCCTGAAGGGCCGGTGAACCAGGACAGGTGAGGGGCCCGGCGGCTACGGCCGCCGGGCCCTTGTCGTGCTGTCAGGGGTTTCGGCCGAGGTCTTGACGGCCCTCGCGGGCGCCTCTAGGTTCGGCGCTGCAAGTTTCCGGCAAGTTGCAGAAACTTCCTGCAGGCTTCACCTCCGGCTGCCCCCCCCCAGCCCCCCCCTCAGGAGACGACGTGGTCACCACCGCCCCCACCCTCCCCCGGCCTCCGGCCGGGAGGACCCCCAGGCCCACCCGCCGGCCCGCCCGCGCGGCCGGTGCGCTCGCCGCCTCGGCGGCGCTCGCGCTCTCGCTCGGCACCTCCCTGGGCGCCCCCGCCGCCCAGGCCGCCCCGCCGGCCAACAACGGCAAGGACGTCACCGCCACCCTCTTCGAGTGGCGCTTCGACTCCGTCGCCCAGGCCTGCACCTCCACCCTCGGCCCCAAGGGCTACGGCTTCGTCGAGGTCTCCCCGCCGCAGGAGCACATCCAGGGCGCGCAGTGGTGGACCTCCTACCAGCCGGTCAGCTACCGGATCGCCGGACGGCTCGGCGACCGCACGTCCTTCAAGAACATGGTCGCCGCCTGCCACGCGGCCGGCGTCAAGGTGATCGCCGACGCGGTGGTCAACCACATGTCGGCGGGGTCCGGCACCGGCACCGGCGGTACCGCGTACACCAAGTACACCTACCCCGGCACGTACCAGGACCAGGACTTCCACACCTGCCGCCAGCCGATCACCAACTACCAGGACCGCGGCAACGTCCAGAACTGCGAGCTGGAGAACCTCTCCGACCTGAACACCGGCAGCGCGTACGTCCAGACCACCATCGCGCACTACCTGGACGACCTCGCCTCGCTCGGCGTCGACGGCTACCGGATCGACGCCGCCAAGCACATCGCCGCCGCCGACCTCGCGGCGATCAAGGCCAGGATGGCCAACCCCGCGGCCTACTGGGTCCAGGAGGTCATCTACGGCGCCGGCGAGCCGGTCCAGCCCACCGAGTACACCGGCACCGGCGACGTGGACGAGTTCCGGGTCGGCACGGACCTCAAGCGGATGTTCACCACCGACAAGCTCGCCAACCTCAGCGGCTGGGGCGCCTCCTGGGGCTACCTGCCGAGCGGGCAGGCGCGCGCCTTCGTCGACAACTGGGACACCGAGCGCAACGGCTCCACCCTCAACTACACCTACGGCAACACCTACACGCTGGCCAACGTCTTCCTGCTGGCCTCGCCGTACGGCGCCCCCAACGTCCACTCCGGCTACTCCTTCGCCAACAAGGACGACGGCCCGCCGAACGGCGGCACCGTCAACGCCTGCTACCAGGACGGCTGGAACTGCACCCACGCCTGGCGGCAGGTCGCCAACATGGTGGGCTTCCGCAACGCGGTGGCGGGCACCGGAGTGACCGACTGGTGGTCCAACGGCGGCAACGCGATCGCCTTCGGACGCGGCAACAAGGGCTACGTCGCGATCAACCACGAGGGCGGCGCGATCACCCGGACCTTCCAGACCGGGCTGCCGGCCGGCACCTACTGCGACGTCCAGCACGGCGACCCGCAGTCCGGCGGCGGCTGCACCGGCCCGACGTACCAGGTGGGCGCCAACGGGCAGTTCACCGCGACGGTCGGTGCCGGCGACGCGGTCGCGCTGTACGTCCAGTCCGGCGCGAGCGTCTCCGGCGCCTCGTTCAACGTCAACGCGACCACCTCGGTCGGGCAGAACATCTACGTCGTCGGCGACGCCGCGGCGCTCGGCGCCTGGGACCCGGCGAAGGCCCTGCCGCTCTCCTCGGCCGGCTACCCGGTCTGGTCGCTGGCGCTGTCTCTGCCGGCCGGCACGTCCTTCCAGTACAAGTACGTCCGCAAGGACGCGAGCGGTGCGGTCACCTGGGAGTCCGGCGCCAACCGGACGGCGACGGTGCCCTCGGGCGGGACCGTCGCGCTGAACGACACCTGGCGGCCGTGAGCCGCGGGCCCCGGCCCGTCCCGGATCCCCGTCGGCCCGTTCCGGCGGGGATCCCCCACGAGGGCGGCCGGGAGGCGGGCGGCGCGGCCGTCCGTCACCCCCGCCCGATGTACGGCATGGCCGTCGCCAGCACGGTGGCGAACTGCACATTGGCCTCCAGCGGCAGCCCGGCCATGTGCCGCACGGTGCGTGCCACGTCGGCCACGTCCATGGTCGGCTCGGGGGCGATCCGGCCGTCCGCCTGACGCACGCCCGCGCCCATCGCCGCCGTCATGTCGGTCGCCGCGTTGCCGATGTCGATCTGCCCGCAGGCGATCCGGTACGGGCGGCCGTCCAGCGAAAGCGACTTGGTCAGGCCGGTGACGGCGTGCTTGGTCGCGGTGTAGGCGATCGAGTGCGGGCGCGGGACGTGCGCGGAGACCGAACCGTTGTTGATGATCCGGCCGCCCCGCGGGTCCTGCGCCTTCATCTGCCGGAACGCGGCCCGGGCACAGAGGAAGGCGCCGGTCAGATTGAGGTCGACGACGGCCCGCCAGTCCTCGACCGACAGCTCCTCCAGCGGGACGGCCGGGCCGAAGGCGCCGGCGTTGTTGAACAGCAGATCCACCCGGCCGTGACGCCCGGCGGCCGCGGCGAACAGCGCGTCCACCGCCTCCGGGTCGGTGACGTCGGCCGGCACCACGTCGGCCGGGGCGGCGCAGAGCCGGGCGGTCTCCCGCAGCGGTCCGGGCCGCCGGCCGGCCAGCACCGTCCGCCAGCCGTCCGCGGCCAGTTCGACCGCCACGGCGCGGCCGACGCCGCTCCCGGCTCCGGTGACGACGGCGATCCGCTGGTTCATGGCACCCTCCTCGATGACTGTTTCCGGTCGGCCCTGGGCGTGCCCTGGAGATCGTCGCGGACCGGCGGCCCGCCGTCACTGGTCAAAGCCGCCGAAATCCGGACGGCTCGGCGGGAGCCCGGCGGCCACCCCCGCCATCCGACCCCCGCCGACCGGGGGGAGCGGTGAAGGCCTTTACCCGATCGCGAACAAACATTGGATTTCCGGTGGCCACCGCGCAACCGGGCCACCCGGGCCCACGTCATAAGATCGCAGGAAGGCGCACCCCCGCGAGGGGCGGCGCGCCATCGCTCCGGGGGACGCGCCAGCGCTGTGCCCCCGGTCTGTCCGGCCCCACCGGGGGGCCGCCGCCCGGTCAGACGGACCGGGCGCGACATCGGTCGGAGAGTCCTCACCGTGCTTAGGCAGTCGTCCCGTTCCCGCGCCGTCCTGTCCGGTGCCGCCGTGCTCGCCCTGGCCGCCTCGCTCGCGGCCTGCGGGAGTTCCGGCGGTGGGAAGGGGGACAGCGCCAAGAACGCAACCCCGGCCGGCGGCAGCAGCTCGGCGGGCAGCCCGAGCGCCGGCGGCACCGGCCCGGCCGCGACCGGCACCGCCACCGCGGCCTCCTCCGGCAAGGTGCTGATGCCCACCGGGCCCGCCGCCGCCCTCAACAAGTCCCGGGACACCGGCGCCGGCCCGATCATGATGACCAAGGTGACCGGCGCCAAGTCCGGCGTCACCGGCCAGGTCTGGGTCTGGCTGCCGCCCGAGTACAACGACCCCAAGTTCGCCAAGACCGGCTTCCCGGTGCTGACCCTGTTCGCGGGCGGCCAGAGCAACGGCTACAACACCTGGACCGACAACCAGCTGCCGATCCAGGAGGAGAACGAGCGGCTGGTCAAGGAGGGCAAGTCCCACCCGTTCATCATGATCATGCCGGTGCAGAACTTCAACAGCGACGAGAAGAACGCGCTGGACTGCTCCGACATCCCGGGCCAGCCCAAGATGGCCACCTGGATGGCCGAGGACCTCCCGGACTTCGTCCGCGCCAACTTCCGCACCGTGAAGGGCCGCGACGGCTGGGGCGTCATGGGCGCCTCCACCGGCGGCTTCTGCAGTGCCAAGCTCGCCCTCCAGTACCCGCAGGTCTACAAGGCCGCGGTGCCGATCGACGGCTACTTCATCCCGGACTCGGGGCTGTGGAAGGGCCACGACGCGGAGCGGGCCGCCAACAACCCGGACGTGCTGGTCGCCCAGGGCAAGGCCGAGGTGAGCATGCTCGTGACCGCGGGCGGTGCCAACCCGTACGAGACCAAGGTGGTCAAGAGCTGGGTGGACAAGGCGGTCCCGCCGGTGAGCCTCCAGTACCACGAGCAGCCCGGCGGCAAGCACCTGACCTCGGACTTCAAGAAGATGATCCCGGACACCCTGGTGTGGCTCTCCGCCCACCTGGCGGGGCCGGCGGCCGACTGAGGGCCCGCCCTTCGGCTGCCCGCACTGCCAGTGCTGCTGCCGCACTGCCCGCACGGCCCGTGCTGCTGCCGCACTGCTCGGACTGCCGCACTGCTCTCACCCGTACCGCCGGTGCCGGGACGCGTTCGCGCTCCCGACGCCGGCGGTCCTGCTTTCCGGCGGCTCCGGGCAGGTCGTGCCGCCCGTCCGCAGGCCCGTGACCTGCGCGTCAATCGGACATTGATTCGCTTCTGATCGACTGCGAGCACCTTGGCTGGGGCGGTCCTCCACCGGCCGCCACCACCCGCCGTGCCCCAAGCCGTGAAGAGAGTGCCATGCCGATCCACCTGGTGCCCCAGCCCGTCCCCACCGTGCCCGCGCAGGGCAAGTCCGGAGCCGCCTCGCTGGGCGCGGACGCGTACGGACGGGCCGCGGCCGACGAGCCGGCCGTCCTGCGGTTCTCCGGGCTCCGCCTGGTGCACGCCGCGCTGCGCCGGGACCTCGCCCGGCTGCCCAACGCGCTGCGGCTGCTCCAGCCCGACGAGGACCACAAGGGCGAGGCCCTGCTGCGGCACTGGAACTTCATCACCGCGATGCTCACCTGCCACCACGAGCAGCAGGACACCCGGCTGTGGCCGATCGTGCGCCGCTTCGCGCCCGAGCTGCGGCTGCTGCTCAACTGGCTGGAGGACGACCACCACAACCTGGACCACTCCTTCACCCGGGTCACCACGCTGGTGCGGATCGCCAGCTGGGACACCGGCAGCGCCTGGCCGGTCGCGTACGCGATGGAGGACCTCGCGGCCCGGCTGGAGACCCACCTGCGGATCGAGGAGCGGCAGTTGCTGCCCCGGATGGAGCGGGTGATCGCCGACGGCTCCCGGCTCGGTGGGCTGGGCGAGCTGCTGGACCTGCTGCGCCTGGCCGACGGCCCCGGCACGGCGGACGCGCTGGCCTGGCTCCTGGAGGGCGTGGAGCCCGAGCTGGTCGAGCGGCTGCTGGCCGAGTGCGACGACGACGTGGCCCGCAACTGGCCGCACTGGCACGCGACCTACCAGCGCTGCACCTCGTCGCTGTGGGGCCCGCCGGACGGTCCGGCCGCCGGCGCCGGCCTCGACGACCTCGGCCTCGACGACCTGGGGCGCATCGCGGACTGACTCCGGGGCTCTTCGCGGGCCCTTGATCTACGCGCGTGGCATGAGCCGGAGGCAGGGGACTGCGGCATATGCCGAGCCGGTCCCCAGTGCGGGGGAGCTCTCAACTCCCCACGCCCCCTAGGGGATTCGACCCATCGCCCTCGGGGTCGGGCCGCCCCGGTCGCTCCGGGCCGCACCAGGGAAGGCGTCACGCCGACGGCTGATGGCGGGCCGTACCCGCCGCACTACCGTCGACCGCATGACCACAGCGCGCAGCACACCCGGCCCGCACCGCACCCGTCCCGGGACCCGCTTCCGACGCGGCCCCGCGTTCCTCGCCGCCGGCGCCGTCCTGGTGCTCGGCGCCGGACTGACCGCCTGCGAGGGCGGCGTGGCCCTCTGCCTGGACGACCACAAGTGCACCGTCGGCATCAAGACCGACAAGGCCGACGGCACCAAGACCGTCAAGGTCTTCGGCGGCGACAACCCGATGAGGATGACCGTCGGCCACATCGGCGACAACTCGGCCGAGGTGACCGTCGGCGACGACAGGAAGACCGCCACCAAGGACTCCGAGACCTCCGTCGGCGGCGTCAGGATCACCCTGCGCAAGACGAACAAGGACGACCACTACGCCGAACTGCACATCGAGCGGGACTGACCGCCCCCGGGCACGACGAGGCGCCC
Source organism: Kitasatospora sp. NPDC054795 (assembly GCF_053611565.1). Lineage (NCBI taxonomy): Bacteria > Bacillati > Actinomycetota > Actinomycetes > Kitasatosporales > Streptomycetaceae > Kitasatospora > Kitasatospora sp. NPDC054795. Next base: position 19,353 of record NZ_JBSHAP010000045.1, on the reverse strand, counting down.
CGCCACGACGAAGCGCTCCCCGGCGCCTACCCCGGCAGGCGGTTGAGCCACTCCATCGGGGCGACCCGGATCGCCGTGTGCGGCGAGCCGTCCCACTCCGCCGGCAGCCCGACCGCCTCCAGCGCGGCGACCACCGCCCGCCCGACCTCCACCGTCCGGCGCTCCGACACCTCGGCCGTCTCCTCCCCGGCGCGGAACCCGCCGTAGCGCAGCATCAGCCCCCGCCCGGCGGCCGCCGCCCCGGTGTCCTGCTGGTGGAAGAAGACGAAGCCGACCGAGTCCGTCCCGGCCTCGCCGCCGATCTCCGCGTAGCCGCAGCCCGCGCAGCAGGTGAAGTCCATCGCCGCGACGATGCCCCGGTCCTCCAGCGCGTCGAAGGCGTCCGCCAGCCGGTCCACGTCGGTGGTCTCCGGCCAGGCCGCCTGCTCGGCCAGCCGCTCGGTCCACAGCGGGGCGAGGATCCGCTCCGCCTCCTCCTGCGTCAGCCCCCGGTCGTCGAGGTGCTCGACCAGGGACTCGGCCATCTCGTCCGGCTCCTGGAAGCCGCACCGGATCAACTCGCGGGCCCGCTCCCGGGCTTCGCGCAGCACGTCGGGGGTGGGAACCGTCTCCTCGGTCATGCCCGCATCCTCGCACCCGCCACCGACAGCGCCCGGGCCTGCGGTGCGACGCCCGGGCCTCCGCCGCCGCCGTCCCGGCACCGCCCTGCTACCGTCCGCCGGTGACTTCTCTGCTGCAACCACCGCTGATCACCCGGCTGCTGGCCGCCGAGCGCATCCTGATCGCCGGAGCCGGCGGCGGCTTCGACGTGTACGCGGGGCTGCCGATCGCCCTCGCCCTGCGGGCCGCGGGCAAGGAGGTGCACCTGGCCAACCTCTCCTTCACCCACCTCTACGGTCTGCCCCTCGACGTCTGGGCGGAGCCCGACGTGGCCCGGATCGGGCCGGACACCGCCGCCCCCGAGGGCTACTTCCCGGAGCGCACCCTGGCCCGCTGGCTGAACCGGCACGGGATGCCCGACACCGTGTGGGCCTTCCCGACGGTGGGCGTGCAGCCGCTGCGCGAGGCCTACCGCGCGCTGGTCGCCCGCCTGGGCGTGGACGCGATCCTGCTGGTCGACGGCGGCACCGACATCCTGATGCGCGGCGACGAGGCCGGACTCGGCACCCCCGAGGAGGACATGGCGAGCCTGGGCGCGGTGGCCGGCCTGTCCGAGGTGCCCGAGCGGCTGGTCGCCTGCCTCGGCTTCGGCATCGACGCCTACCACGGCGTCAACCACTCCCTGGTGCTGGAGAACCTCGCCGCGATCGACCGGGCCGGCGGCTACCTCGGCGCCTTCTCCATCCCGCGCGACAGCCGGGAGGGCGTGCTCTACCTGGACGCCGTCGAGCACGCCAGGGCCGCCTTCCCGGACCACCCCAGCATCGTCAACGGCTCGGTGGCGGCGGCGCTGCGCGGCGAGTTCGGCGACGTCCGCTTCACCGAGCGGACCAAGGGCGAGCAGCTCTTCGTCAATCCGCTGATGACGCTCTACTTCGGCGTCACGGTCGAGGCGCTGGCCGCCGAGAACCGGTACCTGGACCGGCTGGAGCACACCGTGGTGACCCGCCAGATCGCCACCGTGATCGCCGAGTTCCAGGACGAGCTGCCCCGACAGCGGCCGCCCCGGCAGTTCCCGCACTGACCGGGAGCGCGGGCGCGGAACGCCGGTCAGAACGCGGCGAGCCGGAACTCCAGGTTCCCGAACCGCACCTGGTCGCCCGGGCCGACCCGTACGCCGCCCGCTATCCGGCGCCCGTTCACATGGGTGCCGTTGGTCGAGCCGAGGTCGTACAGCACCCAGCCGCCCTGCTCGTGCCGCAGTTCGGCGTGGCGCCGGGACACCGACGCGTCGTGCAGCCGCAGTCCCGAACCGGGGATCCGGCCGATCGTCAACTGCCCGGCCCCGGCCTGCGGCAGGCTCAGTCCCGGCAGCCGCTCGGTGCGCCAGGCCCGGCCCAGCCGGTCGCCGAAGGCGGACGCCCGCCCGACCGTGCGCAGCACGAAGCGCTCGACCGGCCCGCCGGTGGGCAGCCCGGCCACCGCCGCGTCCAACTCGCCGCGGCTGGTGGCCTGCAGGACGATGTCCATCCGGCCGAGGAAGGTGTCGTGCGAGAGCCGCCCGCTGCCCGCGCCGTCCCGCAGCACCCCGAGCGCCTGGTCCCGCTCGGCGTCGGAGGGTCGGACCGCGCCGGTCGGACCGGCCGCGCCGGTGGGGAGCTCAGGAGTCGTCATGGCCAAATTGTCGGCGCGGCCGACTCAGGCTGTCCAGATCACGCCGTGCACGGGCGCGGGGTTCGTACGTCACGGCAGTCCAGACGCCCTTTCCGGCCGGGCGGTTCCGCACGTTCCGGGCCGCCCGGGCGGGGTGCTCCGGTCGTGCCGCCCGGCCCGTTCCGGGGCGCCGTACGGACCGTCAGGCCTTGCGGGCGGCGGTCAGGATCTTCTCCGTGGTGTGCAGGAACCGGGAGGTGACCGTGCCCCGGTAGGCCTTGCCGAACATGTCCTTGGTGACCCACTTGCCGTCCCGGAGGTGGATCACCACGTACGCGGCCCCCGGGTCGGCGCCGAGCACCTCGACGTCGCCCTTCGGCGAGCGGTACGGGAAGGCGAATTCGCCCGGCAGCGGCTCGGAGAGGAAGGCGACGACCAGCCGGACGTCCGGTGTCACCTCGACGTCCCGGAAGGGCTCGGCGGCGAGCAGGCCGGCCACCTCGTCCACCGTCCGCAGCAGCGCCGGCACCGGGTACCCGAGCGCCTGCTCCAGGTGCTCCTCGATCCGCGCGGTCAGTGCCGCGCGGTCCGGCTCGTCGGTGGTGAAGAAGACGTTGCCGCTCTGGATGTAGGAGCGGACGTTCCCCAGGCCGAGCTCGGCGAACAGCGCCCGCAGCCGCTCCATCCGCACCGTCCGGCCGCCGACGTTGACGGCCCGCAGGAAGGCGATGTACGTGGTCGTGGTGGTCACCCGGCCAGTGTGGCACCGGCCACCGACAACGGCCCGGCCCCCGCCCGTCCGGTCGTCCGCGCACGGCGGCCGTCGGTGCCGGGTGCCAGACTGGCGCCATGGCTACCTGGCAGGATTTCGAGCACGAGGCCCCCGATCTGGCGCCCCTGGTCCGCGCCCGGTTCGAGGCGAACAAGCACCACGTCATGGCGACGCTGCGCAAGGACGGATCGCCCCGGGTCAGCGGCACGGAGGTCGAGTTCGTCGGCGCCGACCTGTGGATCGGGTCGATGTACGGCGCGGTCAAGGCACGTGACCTCCAGCGCGACGCCCGCTTCGCACTGCACGCGCACCCGGGGGACGAGACCATGGCCGGCGGGGACTCCAAGGTCTCCGGCAGGGCCGTGGAGGTCACCGACGAGACCGAACTCGCCGCCTTCGCCGCCGATCTGCCCGAGGCGCCGCCCGGCCCGTTCCACGCGTTCAGGCTGGAGCTCGACCAGGTGGTGCACACCTCCGTGGAGGGCGACCACCTGCTCGTGCACAACTGGCACCCGGGTCGGCCGGTGGAGCGGATCCAGGTCCACTGACCGGCCGATCCGGCCGCAAGGCCCCTACGGCAGGACGGACTTGAGAGCCTCGGGGGTGCGGGCCACGACGGCGTGCCCGTCGTCCGCGGTGATGATCGGGCGCTGGATCAGGATCGGGTGCTCGGCCATCGCCGCGATCCAGCGGTCGCGCTCACCCGCCTCCCGGGGCCAGCCCTTCATCCCCAGGTCCTTCGCGACCTGCTCGTCGGTGCGGGTGATGTCCCACGGCTCCAGGCCGAGACGCTCCAGCACCTGTACCAGCTCGGCCGCGGTGGGCGGCTGCTCCAGGTAGCGCCGCACGGTGTACTCGACTCCGGCGCCGTCCAGCTCGCCGAGCGCGGTCCGGCACTTGCCGCACCGCGGGTTGATCCAGATCTCCATGCCGGTCACCCTACCGAGCCGTCCGCGCCCGCCCCGCCCCGCCGCGCGCATCGGCCCGCCCCACCCCGCCGCGCGATTCCGGTGGGTACGGGAACTCCACCGCGCCCGACGGCGGTTGACCGGACAGGAAGCGTGATCTCGGGAGGGGAGCACCGCATGGACGGCGCGGCGATCATCGAACAGCTGATGACCGCGGAGGTCAGGACCGATCCGTACCCGCTGTACGCCAGGGCCCGCGAGCTGGGCCCGGTGGCCCCGGCCGGGGACGGCATGTTCGTGGTGAGCGGCTACACGGCGGTCAACAAGGTGCTGCGCACGCCCGCCTTCGGGGTGGCGACCGCCGAGATGATGGCCGGACTGGCCCCCGAGTACGCCGTGCACTCCTCGCTGGCCCTGTTCGGCCGCTCGATCCTCCAGCGCAACGCCCCCGACCAGCCCCGGGTCCGCTCGCTGATCGCCTCGGTGTTCACCGCCCGCCGGGTCGCCGCGCTGCGCCCGGCCGTGGAGACGGCGGTCGACCGGCTGCTGGACGGCATGGCCGAGCAGGGCGCCGACGGCTCGCCGGTGGACTTCATGGACGCCTTCGCCTTCCGGCTGCCGGTCGGGGTGATCTGCGAGCTGCTCGGCGTCCCCGAGCAGGACCGCTACCGCTTCCGCGACCTCGCCTCCGACCTGACCGTCGCGCTGGAGATCATCCAGGACCTGGACGAGCTGGCCGCCGCCGACGAGGCCGCCGACGAGCTGGCCCGCTACTTCACCGAGCTGGCCGCCGAGCGACTGGCCCGGCCGCAGGACGACCTGGTCACCGACCTGGCCCGGATCGCCGCCGCGGACGACGAGCGGCTCTCCGCCGAGGAGCTGCTGGCCAACCTGGTACTGCTGTTGGTGGCGGGCTTCGAGACCACCACCAACCTGCTCGGCAACGGCCTGGCCCTGCTGTTCCGCCACCCCGGGGCGGCCGCCGGCCTGCGCAGCGGCGCGATCACCCCGGCCGGGTTCACCGACGAGGTGCTGCGCTTCGACTCCCCGGTGCAGGCCACCGGCCGGGTCGCGCTGGAGGAGGGCCTGAGCGTCGAAGGCCTGCCGATCCCGCCCGGCCACGCGGTGACCCTGCTGATCGGCTCGGCCAACCACGACCCGGCCCGGTACGAGCGCCCCGAGGTGTTCGACCCGACCCGCACCGACAGCCAGCCGCTCAGCTTCGGCGGCGGCACCCACTTCTGCCTGGGCTCCCAGCTGGCCCGGCTGGAGGCCGAGGTCGCGGTGCCCGCCCTGCTCGACCGCTTCCCCCGGCTCGCCCCGGGCGGCGTCCCGACCCGGCGCGACCGCCTGGTGCTGCGCGGCTACGAGACCCTGCCGGTGACCGTCCGGTGACCGGCCGGTAACGCGCGGTCCCCGGGACCGGGGGATTTGGCTCCTCCGGCCCCGGGGACCGGGACGTTCGGCCGTTCGTGGCTGGGCCGTTCGTGGGAGAGCATGGAGGGACAAAGCGGCCAATCCGGACCGATCACCCGGAACGGCCACCTGCCAGGAGGTCCCACCGTGCGCACAGCACCCCGCCCGCCGCGCCCCGCGGTGCTGGAGCCCAGGGTCCCGCGCTGGGTGCCCTGGCTGCCGGTGCTCCTGCTGGTGCTGGACCTGGTCGCCGAGGCCGTCGTCCCGGACGCCGTCGCCGCCGGCTTCCTGCTCACCGCACTGCCCGTGGTGGCCGCCTTCAGCTACGGCCCGGTGCTGACCGCCGTCACGACGGCCGGCTCTCTGGGACTCCAGCTCGGCCTGGCGCTGCGCGCGGACCACGTCAACGAGCAGCACCACGTCTGGGTCTACATCGCCACCCTGCTCTCCGGCGTCATGGGTACCGCGCTGTCCTGGCAGCGCACCCGGCAGAACCGCAACCTGCTCCAGGCCCGTACGGTCGCCGAGACCCTGCAGCGCACCGTGCTGCGTCCGGTGCCCGAGCGGGCCGGCGGGCTGCGGGTGGCCGGCCTCTACCGCCCGGCCCAGGCCGACGTGCTGGTCGGCGGCGACCTGTACGAGGTCTGCGACACCCGCTTCGGCGTGCGGGTGCTGCTCGGCGACGTCCGGGGCAAGGGCCTGGGCGCGGTCCGCACCGTCGCCGACGTCCTCGGCGCGTTCCGGGCGGCCGCGTACGACACCCCCGGGCTGGTCGAACTCGCCGACCAGCTGGACCGCGCGGTGCTGCGCGACGCCGCCGACCGCGGCGACGACGAGCTGTTCGTCACCGCCGTCCTGCTCCAGTACCGGCCCGGCTCGGACTGCGTCGAGATCGTCAACCGCGGTCACACCACCCCGCTGCTCCTCGGCGGGGGCGGCATCACCCCGGTGTCCTGCGCCGACGAGCTCCCGCTCGGCCTCGGCCACCTCGGCCCCGCCGACGAGCGCAGCAAGGCGGTCGCCGTGGCGCTGCCCCCGGGCCACACCGTCCTGCTCTACACCGACGGCGTCAGCGAGGCCCGCGACACCGCCGGCGCCTTCTACCCGCTGGCCCCCCGCCTCGCCGCCCTCGGCACCACCGCCCCCGACCGGGTGGTCTCCTTCCTGGCCCAGGACGTCCACCGGTACGCCGGCCTGCTCGCCGACGACCTCGCCGTCCTCGCCCTCACTCCGGACGTCCCGTAGGCCCGGACCACTCCCAGAGGTTCGCGAACAGCTCCGCCTGCTCCCGGGCGTCGTCCAGGGCATGGTGCGTGTGCGGCAGGTCCGGCAGCAGCTCCGGCGGCATCGACCGCTTGCCGATCCCGGCGAACGGCACCCCGGCCCGCGCCGCGTACAGCGTCTTCAGATCCAGGCAGCCGGAGTGCCCGAACGGGCTGGAGCCGGTGAACCGCACCAGGTACCAGTAGAGGAACTGCCAGTCGTACACCGCCGGGTAGCCCACCATCACCGGCCGGTACCGCTGTCCGCCCGGCCCGCGCCGCACCCCCTCCACCCAGCGGCCGAACTCCCGCATCGCCGCCGCCGGATCGGCCCCGTCCGCCTGCAGCGCCGCCCGGTCCAGCCCCGACACCGCCAGCGCCTCCGGGACGTACTCCGCGCTGATCGGCCGCAGCTCCCGGTAGAACGCCGCCGCCCCCGCCGGCGGCCGCCGGAACCCCTCCCCGTCGTGCCGTCCGGCCACCACGGCCCCGAAGCTCAGCATCGAGTACGGCCCCGGGATCGGCCCGTCCGACTCCACGTCCACCGACACGTACACCGTCGGGGTGACCTTCTCCCTGTGTCCCATGGCCCCATCCAACTCGGCCCGGCAACCGCTTTTCCCGCCCTCGTCATTCCCGCCACCCGCCACCCGTCGTTCTTCCCGCCACCCGCCACCCGCCACTCGCCGCCCCGGTCACCCGGACGGGCCCGCCGGGATGCCCCCGGGCGCGGGAGTGCGCAGGCTGCTGGCAACGACCGGGCCCGACCGGGCCCGGGGCAGACACGCCCTGGGGCGCGGCACGGGAGGACGAGATCGACAGGACACGGACGGCGGACCACGCCGGGGGAGCGGGCGCGCCGCTGCTCGCCCGCTGCGCCCTGCTGGCGGCCGCGGGAGCTGTCGGGGTACTGCTGTTCGCGCTGGGGGAGGGCGGGCTGCTGGTGCTCGTGGCCGGGCTGCTCGGACTGGTCGTCTGGGCCGCCGGCGTCTGGTGGTTCCTGGCCTACCGGGGCGTGGTCCGGGTGTTCGGGCTGCTGGTCGCGATCGCGGCGCCGGTCGCGGTGCTGGTGCTCTTCGCCCACCACCAGCTGTGGCTGACGGCCCTGCTCCTCGTCCTGGTCTGGGGCATCGCGCTGGCCCTCGCCCGTGCCGCGCTGCGCCGGGCCCGTCCGGAGCCGCCGATGCGGGGGCATGCCGCGCCCCGGCCGCTGCGACCGGTCCTGATCATGAACCCGAAGTCCGGTGGTGGGAAGGTCGGCCGCTTCGGGCTCGTCGAGCGGGCGGAGGGACTCGGCGCCCGGGTGGTCCTGCTCGACCCCGCCGCCCCCGCCGACGTCGCAGGGCTGGCCCGCACGGCCGTGGCCGAGGGCGCGGACCTGCTCGGCGTGGCGGGCGGCGACGGTACCCAGGCGCTGGTCGCGGCCGTCGCCGCCGAGCACGGCCTGCCGTTCCTGGTGGTCTCCGCCGGAACCCGCAACCACTTCGCCATGGACCTCGGCCTCGACCGCGACGACCCCTCCCGCTGCCTGGACGCGCTGACCGACGGCGAGGAACTGCGGGTCGACCTCGGCGAGGTCGCGGGTCGGGCCTTCGTCAACACCGTCTCCTTCGGGGTGTACGCCGACGTCGTGGAGCGCCCCGAGTACCGCGACGCCAAGGCCGGCACCGCGCTCAGCCTGCTGCCCGACCTGCTGGTCGGCGAGGGCGTACGGCGGGTCGACGTGAGGGCCGACGCCACCGTGCTCACCGCCCAGCAGGCGCTGCTGGTCAGCAACAACCCGTACGGCTCGACCGACGAGCTCGGCATCGGCGGCCGCCGACCCCGGCTCGACGGCGGCCTGCTCGGCGTCCTGGGCATCCGGGTGGAGGGCGCGGCGCAGGCCGCGGACCTGGCCGTGCGCGGCCCGCAGTCCACCGGGCTGAGCGCGCTGACCGCACGACGGGTGGAGGTGACGGCGGACGAGGAGGAGATCCCGGTGGCGGTGGACGGCGAGACGCTGCGGATGCCCGTCCCGGTGGTGTGCACGCTGCGCCCTCGGGCCCTGCGGGTCCTGGTGCCGCGCGACCGCCCCGGCGTCCCCGCTCCCGTGCCGTCCGTGAACTGGCGCCGGCTGGCCGCCCTCGCGTTCGGCCGCTCCGACCCCGGCACCGGCGACAGCTCCGGGTCCGGCACCGACCGCGGCTCCGACCACAGCTCAGACCCGACTGCGGAGGGGCCGACCCGTGACTGACCACCCGGACCACGACGCCGCCCCTCCCGCCCCGCCTCCCGCCCCGCCGTCCGTACTCACCGACCTTCGGGCGCTCGACGGAGCCGTCTACGCGGCCGTCGCCGCCACCTCCACCCCGACGCTCGACTCCGCGCTGCGCCGGCTCTCCAGGGCCGCCGACCACTCGAAGATCTCGTTGGCCGTCTCCGCCCTGCTCGCCCTGCGGCCCGGCCGCCCCCGGCAGGCGGCGGTGGCCGGCGTCGGTGCGGTGGCGCTGGCCTCGGTGGCGGCGAACCTGGTCGGCAAGCAGCTGGTCCACCGCCCCCGGCCCGACCGGGAGCTGGCGAGGGTGACCGTCGGCCGGCAGGTGGCGATGCCGGAGTCGGCCTCCTTCCCGTCCGGGCACACGGCCTCGGCGACGGCCTTCGCCACCGCCGTGGGCGTGCTGCTGCCACCGCTGGCGCTGCCGCTCGGCGCGCTGGCGACTGCGGTCGGCTACTCCCGGGTCCACACCGGCGTGCACTACCCGGGGGATGTCGCGGCGGGCGCGCTGCTCGGCTTCGCGGCCGCCGTGGCGTTCCTGGCCGTCGTCCGGACCGTGCCGCCGAGCCTCCCGGAGTGAGCGCCTCCGGGCCTGCACCGGGCAATTGAAGGTGTGTGCGCTATCTTCTGCCGTGAGCATTTTCCCCCGGCAACGATCAGGTTCCTCGGGCCGCCGCAAGTCCGCCAAGGGCGGCCGTCTCGCGGTCCTGGACGGATTGCGCATCCTGGCCGCGCTGATGGTGGTCTTCCACCACTACGTCGGCTACGGCGGTGGTACCAAGCCCGAGGACAGTGCCTGGGGCAAGCCGGTCGATCAGGTGTTCCACCGCGCTTCCTTTCTCGGCGCCTATCTGTGGACCGGCATCTGCCTGTTCTTCGTGATCAGCGGCTTCGTGATCTGCATGAGCAGCTGGGGCCGTCCGGTGGGCGACTTCGTCCGCTCCCGGGTCATCCGGCTCTACCCCGCGTACTGGTTCGCCGTCCTGCTCACCACCGCGGTCGTGACGATGTGGCCGCTCGTGCGCCAGCCGCTCCCCTCGGAGCAGGTCCTCGCCAACCTGACGATGTTCCAGGAAGGCCTGGGCATCAAGGACGTCGACGCCGTCTACTGGACGCTCTGGATCGAGCTGCGCTTCTACCTGCTGTTCGCCATCGTGGTGTGGCGGGGCGTGACCTACCGGCGGATCGTGGCCTTCTGCTCGATCTGGACGGTCGCCGGCATCGTCGCGGCGAGCACCAAGTGGCCGGTGCTCGACTTCTTCGCGATGTCGCAGGTCTCCTCGTTCTTCGTCGCCGGCCTCGCGCTCTACCTGGTCCACCGGTACGGTCCCAACCTCATGCTCTTCGGCATCGTCGGGATCAGCTGGATCCTCTCGGTGCTCTACACCATCCAGCACCAGAAGGACGTGAACCCCTACCTCGGTCGCGTAGACCTGCCGACCTGGCCCGCCGTCCTGCTGACCAGCCTCTCCTACCTCGTCATGATCGTGGTCGCCCTGGGCTGGGGATCCCGGATCCAGTGGCGCTGGCTCACCTTCGCCGGCGCCCTCACCTACCCCCTCTACCTCCTTCACGAGACCATGGGCTGGACCGCCCTGCGCGCCCTCCACGAGCGCGACGTCAAGCCCTGGACGGCGGTCGCCGTCGTCACCGCCGGCATGCTCGTCGCCTCCTGGCTGGCCCACCGGCTCATCGAGAGGCCCCTGACGCCCCGCCTCAAGACCGGCATGACCAGGAGCATCGCCGAGCTCCGCGCCGCCGAACCCCTCCCCCCGCAGCCCGCCCCACCGCCGGCCCCGGCCCGGACCCCCGGTGCCCTGGAAACCGTCACCACCCCCTGGGCCACCGCCTTCACCCCCAGGGACACCCACCCGCAGCAGCAGCACACCCCCGACTCCTACTGACCTCGCCCCACCCCCGCGGCCGGAAACAGCACGTACCGGGCGGCCGGCCCGACCTCCGTCGGACCACCCGCCCGGTACGCACTGTCGGCCCCGCGGCCCTCTACAGGTCGTAGTACTGCTCGAACAAGCCTCTGACCTGCTAAAACGCTGGTCTCTTGGAACGGCTGGGAAATACCCCCCACTGGGTGGCGAATCCCGAGGGAACCATGGCGGAAGCGAGAGGGCTGGTTCACCGGTGGTTCATGAGGCCGCTCTCGTAGGCGGCGATGACGAGCTGGGCTCGGTCCCGGGCACCGAGCTTGGCGAGGAGTCTGCTGACGTGGAACTTGACGGTGGAGTGCGACAGGTGCAGTTCGTCGGCGATCTCCGTGTTGGACATGCCATTCGCGATCAGGACGAGGACCTCGCGCTCCCGGTCGGTGATCTCGTCGAGGCGGCGGTTCGCTCCGACCGCCACCTGGGGGCGCCTGGTGAACTCGGCCACCAGCTTCCGGGTCACGCGGGGAGAGAGCAGAGCCTCGCCGTCGGCGATGACGCCGATGGCCGAGAGAAGGTCTTCCGGTGGGGTGTCCTTCAGCAGGAAGCCGCTGGCGCCCGCGTGGAGCGCGGTGAACACATAACGGTCGAGGTCGAAGGTGGTGAGGATCAGGATCCGCACCGGTGGCGGGTCTTCGCCGCCGAGCAGTCGCCGGGTGGCCTCGATCCCGTCCATCCCGGGCATCTGGATGTCCATCAGGGCGACATCGGGCCGCTCCCGTCGGATGACCTCGACCGCCTCGGCTCCGTCGCCGGCCTCGCCGACCACCGTGAGGCCCGGCGTGGTGTCGACGAGCACTCGGAAGCCGGCACGGACGAGGGCCTGGTCGTCGCAGATCACCACCCGCACGTCGCCGCGTACGTCCCCGTTCACGCCGCTTCCCCGGTGGGGAACCGGGCCCAGACGCGGAAGCCGCCGAGCGGGAGGTGGCCGGCGGCGAAGTCGCCGCCGCAGAGCGCGACCCGTTCTCGCATCCCGATCAGGCCGTGGCCGACATGGCCGACATGGCCGACGTGGCCGACGTGGCCGCCGGGGCTGTCGGGCGCGACGGCGGGGCCGGGGTGGCCCGGCAGAGCGGGGGAGCCGCGGCCCTCGTCGGTCACCTCGATCTCGATGCCATCCGGGTGGTAGCTGACCTGGGCTCGGGCGCGGGTGGTCGCAGCGTGCTTGACGGAGTTGGTCAGCGACTCCTGGACGATCCGGTAGCCGGCCAGGTCGATCGACGGCGGGAGCTGCCGGGTGGCGCCCCTGATCCGCAGCTCGACCTGGAGTCCGGTCCGGCCGGTCTGCTCGATCAGGAAGGGGAGGTCGCTCAGGCCGGGCCTCGCCAGGTCCGAGCCGGCCGCCGCGTCGTCGGCGGGTGACTCCTCCCGCAGCACGTCGAGCAGGGCCCGCATCTCGCGCAGCGCCGTGCGGCTGACCGTCTCGATCGCGGTCAGCGCCTTGGCGGCCTCGTCGGGGTGTCCGGTGATGACGTGGCGGCCGACGCCGGCCTGCACGGCTATCACGCTCATGCTGTGGGCCATCACGTCGTGCAACTCGCGGGCGATGCGCAGGCGTTCCTCGATGACCGTCCGCTGCGCCTCCTCGATGCGGGCCTGCGCCTGGCGTTCGGCCTGGGCCCGCAGCCCGGCTTCGTAGGCGCGCTGGGACCTGATCATCATGCCGGCCGCCCAGAAGGCCACGATCGGCGCGCTCTGTCCCGACCACATCGCGGCCCACTCATTGTCGAAGAGCACCGGGCTGCTGCCCATCGCGATGCCGACGCCGACGACGGCCTCGGTGAGCACCAGGCCGGCCACCGCCCGGAACCGCGGCTGCGAGAACGCGAACTGGTAGAGGCACAACGCGACCGCCAGCGACGGGAACTTGGCGAACCCATGGGCCGCCATCGTGGCGTACGCCGCCAGCGACACCCCGAGGGCGAGCCGGGGCCACAGCCGTCTGGCCGCCACCGCGCAGGCCAGCGTGGTCAACAGCGCGTACCAGCCCGGGAGCGAGACTCCGGCGGTGGCGAGCTGGGCGTCGGTGGGACGCCCCCACAGCAGGAGCGCCGCGCCGACCACGACATCCAGCCCGACGAGTTGGTCGCGGGTCAGCCGTTTGGTGAGCGGGGGCCGAAGGTGCACGTCCTGACGCTAGTCGCGGGTGCGTGGGCGCGTCATCCGTCTTCGGTCGCATCTTCGGACCTGTACCTCGGACCAGGGGCACACACGGTGTCCGGGCCCGAGGCCCGGACACCGATCCCGTGCCGCGGCCTGATCCGGCGGACCGGCCGCGACCGCCATCGTGGAAGGCCGTCCGACACCTGACGATCTTCGAAGGATGGAGCATCCGCATGACTCTCGACCGAACACCCGCTCCGGATCAACCACCGGGTTCCGGCCGGACGCCGGTTCCCGTGTCCGAACCCGCCGCCCGCGGCGAGAAGATCACCAAGGTCCACGGCGCTGGCGACGCGAAGGTCACAGCTCTGGACGCCGTCGACATCGAGATCGAGGGCGGCGCGTTCACCGCGATCATGGGCCCGTCCGGCTCGGGCAAGTCGACCCTGATGCACTGTCTGGCGGGCCTGGACTCGGTGGACGGCGGCCGGATCTGGATCGACGACATCGAGCTCACCGCGCTGCGCGAGCGTGAGCTCACCGAGCTGCGCCGCGACCGGATCGGCTTCATCTTCCAGGCGTTCAACCTCATCCCGGCCCTGACCGCCCTGGAGAACATCACCCTGCCCATGGCGATCGCGGGCCGCACGCCCGACCGGGCCTGGCTCAACGAGATCCTGGTCACCTTCGGCCTGGCGGACCGGCTGCGCCACCGGCCCTCGGAACTGTCCGGTGGGCAGCAGCAGCGGGTCGCCTGTGCCCGCGCCCTCGCGGGCCGGCCGGAGATCGTGTTCGCCGACGAGCCCACGGGAAACCTGGACTCCCAGGCCGGGACCGAGGTACTGCGGCTGCTGCGCCGGAGCGTGGACGAGCTCGAACAGACCGTCGTCATGGTGACCCACGACCCGACCGCCGCGTCCTTCGCCGACCGCGTGGTCTTCCTCGCCGACGGCCGGGTGGCCGGCGAGCTGCGGTCCCCGACCGCCGAGGCCGTCTCGCACCGGATGCGCCGGGGCGGGGGGCAGCGCTGATGCTGAAGGTGGCGCTGCGCGGCATCTTCGCGCACAAGGGACGACTCGCGATGTCCTGCCTGGCCGTGGTGCTCTCGGTGGCCTTCGTCACCGGCACGATGATCTTCACCGGCACGATCAACGGCGCCCTGGACGACGCCGCGGCGGCGAGCGCCCCGGACGTCACCGTCACCGCCCCGCTGCCGGCGGGCACGGGGCCGGCCGAGGTCGGCGACGCGGTGCAACGGGCCGCGGTCGGCGAGGGCGGCACGCTGCCGGACGCCGACACCCTGGTCGGGAAGGTGCGCGCCGTGCCGGGCGTGGCGGCGGCGTACGCCGACGTCACGGTCGACACCGCGACGCTGACCGACTCGCAGGGCAAGGCGATCGACGCGGCCGGCGGGATGTCCGGCTTCGGCGCCAAGAGCAGCATCCCCGTACTGGCAGGCAACTGGTACGACTCCGACCGGTCGCCGGTGCGGCTCGCCAGCGGCCGGGCCCCGCAGGGCCCTGACGAGGCCGTGCTCGACCGCATCTCGGCCGACCGCGCCCACGTGCGGATCGGGGACACGATCCGGGTGGTCGCCGTCCCCGGCACGTTCGCGGCCCGGGTCACCGGCATCGCCGACTTCAAGGCCGCCGGCCAGGGCAACACCCGCGTCTACGTCGACACCGCCACCGCCCAGCAGCGGTTGCTCGGCAAGCCCGGCGCGGCCACCTCGATCCGAGTGGACGCCGGCGGCGTCACGCCCGCCGATCTCCGTCGCAGCCTCGCGGCCGCCCTGGGAGGCGCGGTCCAGGTCCAGGCCAAGGATCCGACCGCCGTGAGCCCGGACAACGGGGCCGGTCAGACCACTGACTTCCTCGGCATGGTGATGATGGGCTTCGCGGTGGTGGCCGTCCTGGTCGGCGTGCTCCTCATCTTCAACACGTTCTCGATGCTGGTCGGGGCCCGGACCCGCGAGCTCGGCCTGCTGCGCGCGATCGGCGCGAGCCGCCGACAGGTGAACCGGTCCGTCCTGCTCGAAGCCCTGGTCCTCGGCCTCCTGGGCTCCACCCTCGGCATCGGCGCCGGGATCGGGCTGGCCGTCGGGCTGCACGCGGCGATGACCTCCTTCGGCCTCGACCTGGGCTCGACCTCGCTGGTCGTCGGGCCCGGCGCCGTGCTGGCCGGATACGCCGTCGGCACCGTGGCCACGCTGGCCGCCGGGGTGATCCCGGCGCGGCGTGCGGGACGCATCCCGCCCATGGCCGCGCTCCGCGAGGCGGCCGCGCCGAACACCCGGCCCGGCCGCGGCCGCACGCTGACCGGCGCGGCGCTGCTGCTGGCCGGGGCCGGTCTGCTGATCGCGGGCCACGCCGCGACGGCGCCGGGCATGATCCTGACCCTGATCGCCTTCTTCCCGCTCGGGCCCGCACTGGTCCGCGGCGCCGTCCCGGTCCTGACGGCCGCCTTCCCGCGGCTTTTCGGGCCGATCGGCGCGATCGCCGCCGGGAACGCGCTGCGCAACCCGCGCCGCACTGCCGCCACCTCTGCCGCGCTGATGATCGGCATCTGCGTGGCAACGGCGATGGCCGTCTCGGCGGCCTCCGCCTCGGACTCCATGGCGGCTCGCACCGACCGGATGCTCGGCGCGGACTTCATCATCAGCGGACAGCACTCGCAGGCGCAGTTCGGGCCCGAGGCCGCCGAGACGGCGCGGCGCGTACCGGGAATCCGCGAGGTCGTCAGGGAACGGATCACCAGGGCCACGCTCACCGCGGGAGCGACGACGCTGTCCACCACCGTCTACGGCGACGAGCCAGGTTTCCCCACCGCGATGCACGAGACCTACACGGCGGGCGACCCGCAGGCCGCGCTCGCCCACGGCCAGATCGTCCTCGTGGACGCCATGGCCGAGCGACTCGGCGTCGGCATCGGCGGCCAGGTCACCCTCGCCGGACCGGGCAGCCCGCCGGTGACCCTGACGATCGGCGCCGTCCAACGCCAAGAACCGTCCGGCATGTCGATGGGCCGGGTACGACTCGCGCCCAGTGTCGGATTCGACGTCCTGTCCGCCCTGGCTCCCACCGCCTCCGACACGACCCTGTTCGCCTTCGTGGCCCGCGGCGCGGACCCGACAGCGGTCGGGAAGGCGCTCACCGCGGCGCTGGCCGGGTATCCGCAGCTGGCCGTGCAGGACCGGGCGGCCTACAAGGCATCCGTCCGAAGCAGCGCCGACCAGATGCTCTCGATGGCGTACGGGCTCCTGGCTCTCGCGGTCGTCATCGCGGTGCTGGGCGTGGCCAACACGATGGCCATGTCGGTCGGGGAACGGACGCGCGAGATCGGCATGCTGCGCGCGGTCGGCGCCTCACGCCGCGAAGTCCGCCGCATGGTCCGCTTGGAGTCGGTCGTGACCACTGCTCTGGGGGCTCTGTCAGGTCTGTCGCTCGGCATCGTCTGGGGGATCGCCCTCCATCGCATGGCGGGTGAGGCTCAAACCGTCCTGTCAGTGCCCTGGATCACCCTTGCGGAACTGGCGGCGGCTGCCGTGATCGCCGGTGTCCTCGCGGCGCTGACCCCGGCTGTGCGGGCAGCTCGCCTCGACATCCTGTCCGCGCTGGCCGCGGACTAGAAACGCGCTGCACTCCTGCTCGGCGAAGACCACGCGGAACCGATGTCGACGAGTGCGGCGTGGCTCATCGTCGGTTCGGTCACCGTGGCTGTGGGAGGGCGTCGGCCAGTCGGGCGCGGGCCCGCCATTTCCGCAGCAGTGCCTGCTCCTTGGCCGAACCGCGATCCACGCCCGCGGCCTGCGCCTCTCCACCCTGCGAAACGAACAGCCGGGCACATTCGGTACCCGGCATCGCCACCGTCGCGCCCCCACTGCACCACCCACCCCATCCCGTCACAGGGTCTGCGACTACCGGGGACGGATGACACCTGCCGACGATGACCGTCACCGTGACGGCGCAGGCCCCGTTCGTCCCGGTCACGGACCGCCTCGGCAGGGGCGGCCACCAGCGACGTCCGCCCGCGCGGGTCGGGTGTGCGCCCCCGACCCGCAGTCTGTGGCTCTTCCACCGGTCACCCTCTCGTCCGTGCTGCCGCTCGTGGTCGCGACCAGGCTCCTGCGGACCTCACCTCACGTCCTGCGGGGCGCAGACTACCTCCCTCTCGAACACCGAAAAATCTGTGCTGGCTGGAGTAGACATTGCCCCGGTGTGCGGCTAGCGTTTCTCTCGTAGACGCAGTCAAGAGATACCCGCCAGACACGAACTGGCGGGCAGAATCAAAGAAGTTTGCAGGTCGGCACGGCTGTGGGGTCCTGAAGCCAGGGTTGGTGCAGTAGGCGACAGGATTGGCGGCCGGGCCGGGTGGCCCGTCAGGGCCGCGGCAGTACAGAAAGTTGGCAGTTCAGCGGTACCGAGAAGGTCCGTAGTATCCGCAGTTGGCAGTACCAGTCCATGAAGAGAATGAACGGAGGGACAGAGCGCCATCAGGATCGCCCGGCCCGTGAAGACGTCACCCGGGCGGACACCGCAGACCCCCTTTTGAGTACGAGGACGGTGGTTTCCGGTCACGCATACGCGATCCCCGCAGCCCCCCACCGATGGCGAGTTGCGGAACAAGGAACCCGGCCCCGGCCGGTAGATGGTGTTGTATCCCCTTCGGGGCCCCGGAGCCGCTATGGCGCCGGGGCCCCTCGGCGCGTTCCCCAGGAACCAAGAGAGGTGCAGTGACTACGACGACCGACAGGCCCCACACCCCCGACACCGTCAGCTCCTTCGACGACGACGACTACCCCGCCTACACCATGGGGCGCGCCGCCGAGATGACCGGCACCACCCCCGGCTTCCTGCGCGCCCTGGGCGAGCAGGGCCTCATCACCCCGCTGCGCTCCGACGGCGGTCATCGCCGCTTCTCCCGCTACCAGCTGCGGATCGCGATGCGCGCCCGCGACCTCGTCGACCAGGGCACCGCCATCGACGCGGCCTGCCGCATCGTCATCCTCGAAGACCAACTCGAAGAAGCCCTGCGCATCAACGAACAACTGCGTCGCTCCCAGGCCGGCCCGGAATCCGCAGCCGACAGCTGACCCCACGACCCTCCCGCCTCATGGGACAGGCCTGCGGTGAGCGCCAGGCGCTCACCGCGGGCGGCCTGCCGAGCGCAGGAGAGTCGGGGCCGTGAGGAGTCCCGAGCGGCCGTCCGTGCCGAGTTCGACCCGCCCGTCCTCACCGGCCGGGATCAGGCGACAACGTGCTGGACGCGGCGGGTGACCTCGACCAGGACACCGCGCCGTCGCTGATCGCCGTCCTGGACAGCGCGCTGGACACGACCCGGGACCAGTCCGGGAAGGACGCCGCGAGTGGGGCCGTGGCTGCTGACGTGGATGGGAGCGCCGCGCTCTCGCGGGTTGGCGCCTGACCGTGCTCCTCGCCCGGCCCGTCGACGGTAGGCGCGTCCTGTGGAGTGGGGGGATATCGGCTTGTGGGGTGCCTGCGGCCGGGGCCTAGAAGTTGAGCAGGCCGATGGCGTAGCCGTCGTGGTCGACCACCGGCCACGCGTCCAGGCGGCGGGCGCGCATGGCGGCGGCGGCCGTGGTGGCGGGCATGTCGGCGGTAGCGAAGGGGGCGCGGTCGAGGACGATGTCGCGCACGGCGGTGCGCTCGGTGTACCAGGAGCGGGCCTGGAACGGCGCGAGGTGCAGGCGGGTCAGTAGCCCGGCGCAGCGGCCGTCGTCGTCGCGGACCAGGACGTGGTCCGCGCCGGAGCTCCGCAGGATGTCCATCGCCGTGTCGACCATGACGTCGTCACTGATCTGCAGCTCCGGGCGTTTCATGAGGTCGCCGACCGTGGCGGTGGGCGCGGGGCGTTCGAGGGTGATGGTCATGGGTGGACTCCTTCGCATCTCTGCCGCCGGTCGTGGCGACGGTCGGGGCACTGGCGATGGCGCGGGCGACGGTGCCTGTGGGAGGGCGTGGCACCGTGCGGGCCCGGAGCGTGACGCGGCCCGGACCCGCGCGGTGTCCTACGCGGCGAGGGCGACGCGCCTGGGTGCCGCGTTGCGGGAGCCGGCGGTGCTCTGCGCGTTGCGGCCGGCGCGGGTGGGTCGGCCGCGGCGCCCGCGGCTCGCGGAGGCGCTGCGGCGGGGGCGTTCGACGACGGGGTCGGCGATCACGGTGGGGATGCCGGTGGGGACACGGGCGCCGGTGATGCGGGCGAGCTCCTCGTCGCCGGCGCCGACCCTGGTGGTGACGGGGGTGATGGCGGCCGTGGCCATCATGCGGGCCATCTCGCGGCGCTGGTTGGGCAGGACCAGGGTGACGACGGTTCCGGACTCGCCGGCGCGGGCGGTGCGACCGCCGCGGTGCAGGTAGTCCTTGTGGTCGGCCGGCGGGTCCAGGTTGACGACCAGGTCGAGCCCGTCGACGTGGATGCCGCG